>JAUTXM010000201.1 GCA_030838025.1 Acidimicrobiaceae bacterium | reverse complement strand
CGAAGCGGTCGAACCGGTAGCCCGCAGGTGTGTTGCCGTCTCTCGTCGCGCCGACCGACGGGTAGGAGAATGGCTTCGCGCTTGCGTCGTCGAGCACACGCTTCAAGAGGCTGTCAGAGGGAGGCCGGAGACATAACACGGCGCCACTATGGCAGTCACGCGGCATGCTGGATGGGTTATGGCCCAGTGGTTCACGTCCGATCTTCACCTCGGGCACGCCAACATCATCCGGTACTCGGCCCGACCGTTTCCCGACATCGACGCCATGAATCGCGCCCTGGTGGATGGCTGGAACGACGTGGTCGCGCCATCCGACGAGGTCTGGGTGCTCGGTGACTTCGCCCTCGGTGCGATCCGGACGACGTTGCTGTTGGTCGGGCGACTGCACGGGAGGAAATATCTTCTGTGCGGCAATCATGACCGCTGCTGGTCGGGTCACGGCGCGCGGGCGTACCCGTGGGTCGAGCGCTATCGAGATGCGGGCTTCGAGGAGGTCCATCAGGGCCAACTCGAGCTTAAAGTGGCCGGTGTCGACGCACTGGCCTGCCACTTTCCGTACACCGGCGACAGCCACGACGAGGACCGCTACGTCGAAGCCCGACCGGTTGACCATGGTGAGTGGCTGGTCCACGGTCACGTGCATGAGCGGTGGCGGCAACGGGGTCGGATGATCAACGTCGGCGTCGATGCGTGGGCCTACAAACCTGTGGGCGCCGATGCGTTACACCAGCTCATCGCAGGAGGACCCGCGGACCTTGCTCCCCTCGCTTCGATAGTTAATGAACAGTCATAAATAAAGGAGGTAATGTGGTCGGGTGGTTGGCCGGCCCCGAACAGTCAGCGACGACGAGATCCTCGACGGCGCAGTAGCAGTTCTGGCGAGGGTCGGGCCTCAGGGCATGACCCTTGGGGCGGTAGCCTCGCAAGTGGGCTTGCAGGCGCCCAGCATGATCCAGCGGTTCGGTTCGAAGCACGACCTCCTGCGGGCGATATCGGCTCGAGGCGTCGAGCGAGTGCCTGAGTTGTTCGCCTTGGGGCGCCGGCGCCACCGGTCAGGAGTGGCCGCAGTCATCGCCGGGTTGCGGCGTTTGGTGAAGGGCATTGACACGCCTGCCAGCCTTGGTCATCACCTGGCATTCCTCGCCATGGATCTGGGCGATCCGGAGCTGCGGGGACTGGCCGCGGCCCACGCCGCGGCATTGACCCGCGAGATCGAAACCGGCCTGGCGCTGGCTGTCGCGGCCGGCGAGTTGGTTGGGGACCCAGCGCGGCTGGCCCGGATTGTGTACACCACGTACAACGGCTCGCTCATCGCGTGGGCGGTCGGCGGACGAGGAACGCTCGGCAGGTGGATTTCGTCGGATGTCGGCGCGGTCCTGGCGCCATTCCAGAAAGGCGGGAACGCAGATGCATGAAACCCGTGACGACCTTGAGTCGTTGCAGACCCTTCTCGATCGCAGCGCCGCGCTCGGCGGCGCCCACCTGCGTAGCATCATCACCGAACAACGCCGGCTGAGCGCGGTCGATCTCGTCGATCGGCTGGTCGGGATGCGCTTACTGGCGCTCGCCACGGTGACCGCCGACGGCCGGCCGTTGGTCGGGCCGGTGGACGGGATCTTCTACCGCGGGGCGTTCTATTTCGGGTCGTCGCCCGAGTCCGTCCGGTTCCGCCACATCCGCCGCCGACCTCAGGTCAGTGCCACCCACCTACCGGGCGAAGAGCTGGCTGTCACCGTGCACGGACGCGCCGTGCCCATTGATGTCGCCGACGAGAATCAGGCAGGTTTTCGCAGGGCGTTGCTCGATATCTATGTACCCCGGTATGGCCCGGAGTGGGAGGATTTCCTCGGGGGCGGCCCCTGTTACGCCCGGATCGACGCGGAACGCATGTTCACCTTCCACATGGACCACCCATGAGCGATGCGGCGTTGCGACGAGCGACCGAAGGTGACCTTCCATCGATTCTGGGACTGAACCGGGTCGGCAATGGCGACGACATCGAAGTCGAAATGGATGTCGCGTTTCGTTTCGGTGCGATGGCCCCCTCGGATTACGCCGTGGCGGTCGCGGACGACCGGGTCGTGGCGACCGTGGGCTTGCTGGCGACGCAGCTGCGGCTTGGATCGGTGGTCCTCCCGGTCGGCCAGCCCGAGTATGTCGCCACCGCCCCCGACCACCAGGGCCGGGGTTTGGCGGGTGGGCTCCTGCGGATCGTCCAGGACTGGTCCGAGGGCCGCGGCGACCTGGTG
This sequence comes from Acidimicrobiaceae bacterium, assembly GCA_030838025.1. Taxonomy (GTDB): domain Bacteria; phylum Actinomycetota; class Acidimicrobiia; order Acidimicrobiales; family Palsa-688; genus JALYXV01. The sequence continues at coordinate 15,435 of JAUTXM010000201.1, read as the reverse complement.
CAGATCATCACTGGCATCCGGTACTTCTACCGCCAGTTCGGGTACTCGTACGGGCTTGTCCGGGCCCCCGAGATCGTCGTCGCTCCCGAGCAGGACATGGAAGTGCCTCCCGGATGGGAGGTCCGAGCCGCCCAAGCGGGCGACGTCGAGCGCATCCGGACGCTGCAGGCGTCGGCTCAGGCCGGTGCCGACCTGGCGTTACCATTCGCCGACAACCTGTGGCCGGCGTTCCTCGAAATGGCGGCGGCGCCGCTCTTGGTCGGAATACGGGACGGTCGGGTCGAGGCCTTCGCCCGGCTCCGGGTCGGCGCCGACCGTGCGCCTCGTAGTCCGGTGTTCGTCCAGGCCGTGGCGGCGTCGCCGTCCGCAGCGGTGCAGGGCGTCCAGGCGGTACTGGCCGGGGCTCGGACTCGCCATCCCGGCGCCACCTTGGTCGTGGCCGACCGGGAGGGTTCGGCGACCCAGGCGGTCGTCGGGCCGTCGTCTGCATTCGTGGCCCATCGCAAGTGGGTCTATGTCCGGGTGCCGTCGTTGCCGCGCCTCCTCGCAGAGCTGATGCCAGTGCTCGACGAGCGCCTTGGGCGTTCGGCCTACGCCGAGGAGAGTATCGACCTCACCATCTCGCTCTACCGCTCGAGCGTCCGGCTGGTCATCGAACGCGGTCGGGTGGTCGAGGTCGCCGCGGGCCCTGGCGTTCACGAGCCCGACGAGGACGGTGCGGTGGGCATACCGCCCGAGCACGTTCCCCTCCTGCTGTTTGGGGAGGGGGGTGTGGCGGCCCTCGAGGACGATCCTGACGTGTACCTGGGTCCATTCCGGCCCTTGATGGTGGCGCTGTTCCCGCCGTTGCGGCTCGACATCTTGACGTGGTGAGCGCTCCCGACGGGGCCCGCGTGGCGGTGGTAACGGGCGCCAGCCGTGGGATTGGCGCCGCCACCGCGACGCTTCTGGCGGCCCAGGGTTGGGACGTGTGCATCGGGTATCGAAGCGATGGTGCGGCGGCCGAGCGGGTGGCCGAGGCCTGTCGGTCGGCTGGTCGCCACGCCATAACGGTGGCGGCTGACGTGAGCCGCGAAGCCGACGTGGTGTCGCTGTTCGAGACCGCCGCCGGGTTGCTCGGGCCGCTCGGGGCGCTGGTCAACGCGGCCGGGATCGTCGACCAACAGGCCCGTGTCGAGGACATGGCGTTTGATCGCCTGGAGCGGATGTTCGCGGTGAACGTGATCGGCTCGTTCCTGTGCGCCCGCGAGGCGGTGCGGCGAATGTCGACCATCCGGGGCGGCGAGGGAGGCACGATCGTCAACCTGTCGTCGGCGGCCGCCCGCCTCGGTAGCCCGGGCGAATATGTGGATTACGCCGCGTCCAAGGGCGCGATCGACACCATGACGATCGGCCTGGCACGAGAGGTGGCGGCGGAGGGGATCCGGGTGAATGCCGTCCGGCCCGGGTTGATCAATACCGAGATCCATGCCAGCGGCGGCCAGCCCGACCGGATTCGGCGTCTGTCACCGGTGATCCCGATGCAGCGCGGTGGTGAGCCGGCCGAGGTGGCCCACGCCATCGCGTGGCTCTGCTCCGACGAGGCGTCCTATGTGACCGGTGCCCTGCTCGACGTCAGCGGCGGTCGCTGAGTTTTCGGCGCTACTGCCTGGGTGTCACTACGCCGGTCGTCAGCCCGGACATCCTGACGAGGCATTCAAGCGCCGGGCAGGCAGGGGCGAAATCATGGTGGTCAGAGTGCAACTGCTTGCGCCCTCGGCAGGATTCGAACCTGCGACGCACGGTTTAGGAAACCGACGCTCTATCCCCTGAGCTACGAGGGCTGGCTCGCCTCCGCCAGACTCCGACACGGTACCCGGCGCTCCCCCGGGATTCTCACGAAACTCCCAGCCGGTCTTCAGGAATTTCCACCCTTGGACAGGGACACTTGTCGTATGCCGATTCTTCGCCGGCACCACCGGCGGACAGCCGATCCGACCATCGACGAAGCCCGGCCGGCCGTGCCGCAGCGGGCCGGTGGTGTGCCGGTCCTGCTCTCGCCTGGTCTGGTCGATCTGGCTGCCCCACTGTCGCAGGCGTTGGGGCCAGGGTTCTCCGTCGAGACCGAGGGCCTCGGGTGGAGCGGGGTCATGATTGTGGGGGCGGTCGGGCCGGCGGGTGTGCGTTTCCTCCGGATCAGCCATCCGGGTGTGGTGCTCCTGGTGGTCGACCGGCGGGGGTACGGGCACCGCCCGATCGACGCCGTCACCCATCTGGACGCCGGCGCCGACGGGTATCTCGCCAACCCGCCGGTGGCCGAGGTGGCATCGCATGTCCAGGCGCTAGTCCGTCGAGCCGGGGCCAGCGCCGCGTGACTATCTCGAGGCGATGATGAAGATCATCTTGCTCTGGCACGCCATCTTGCCGTCGACATGGGCGGAGCCCGAACTCTTGCCCGCTCCGCCACCCAGATGGTCGACCTGGACCTTCATCTCCAGCGTGTCACCGGGGAGGACCTGGCGACGGAAGCGGGCCTTGTCGATCCCGCCGAACAACGGCAGCTTGTCCCGGTAGTCGGGGTGCGCGAGCAGGCAGATGCCGCCGAGCTGGGCCATGGCTTCGAGCATGAGCACCCCTGGCAGGGTCGGACGGCCCGGGAAATGGCCCGCGAAGAACGGCTCGTCGCCTTTCAGGTGCCACAGCCCGTGGGCGGACACGGCCGGGACCACCTCGACGATCGTGTCGACAAAGAGGAACGGTGGGCGCTGCGGGATCAGGTCCTCGGGCCGCCACGCGGCCCAACCTTGGGGGCTGTCCGGGTCGGTCATCAGTGGCCCATACCGAGGCCACCGTCGACGGGGATGACCGCCCCGGTCACGTAGGCCGCGGCATCCGATGCCAGCCAGGTGACGACACCGGCCACCTCGGCGGGATCCGCCATCCGTTGGAGTGGGATCTGGGCGACAATGTCCTTGCGCCGAGCCTCCGGGAGCACGGCCGTCATGTCGGTCTCGACGAAGCCGGGCGCGACCACGTTGACGGTGACCTTGCGGCTGCCGATCTCGCGCGCCAGGGAGCGGGCGAATCCGACCAGGCCGGCCTTCGAGGCGGCATAGTTCGTCTGGCCGCCCGAACCGGTCAGGCCGACGACCGACGAGATGAGAATGATCCGGCCCCGTCGAGACCGGATCATCTTCGGGACGGCCCGCTTGGCCACGCGGTACGTACCGATCAGATTGGTGTCGATGACGCTGGCGAAGGCTTCCTCGCTCATCTGCATCAAGAGGCCGTCGCGAGTGATGCCGGCGTTGGCGACGAGGACTTCGACGGGACCCAATATGGCTTCGACTTCGGCGAAGGCCGCGTCCACGTCGGTGATCGAGGTGACGTCGCAACGAACCGAGAGGAAACCCTCCACCGGTTCCTTGCGGTGGGTCACCGCTACGCGGTCGCCCAAGGCTGCGAAGGCCTGGGCGATCGCCAGACCGATGCCCCGGTTGCCCCCCGTGACAAGGACAACCCGGCCACTGGCGTCGGCACCAGCAGTGTCGGTCACTACACGCCCATGGCGTGGTAACCGCCGTCGACATGGATGATCTCGCCCGTGGTCATCGGGAACCAGTCGCTGAGCAGCACCGTGCACGCCTTGGCCACGGCGGAGGAGTCCGTGATGTCCCAGCCGAGCGGTGCTCGCTCGACCCAGGCGTCCTCGAAGGCCGCGAAACCCTGGATCGACTTGGCCGCGATGGTCCGCATGGGCCCCGCCGCCACCAGGTTGACACGGACCTTGTCCGGGCCGAGCTCCTTGGCCAGGTACCGCGCCGTGGACTCCAACCCCGCCTTGGCAACGCCCATCCAGTCGTAGGACGGCCATGCCCTGGTGGCGTCGAAGTCGAGGCCCACAACCGAGCCCCCACCCGCGGCCCGCAGCAATGGCAGCATGGCGGCGGCCAGCGCTTTGAGCGAGTAGGTCGAGATGTGGAGCGCGACGCTCACGTCCTGCCATGGGGCGTCGAGGAAACCGCCACCCAGGCAGCTGGCGGGTGCGAAGCCGATGGAGTGCAGGACCCCGTCGAGGGCGCCCCATCGCCCTTCGAGGTCGGCGGCCACCTGGGCGAAGTGGTCCTCGACGGTCACGTCGAGTTCGAGGACGTCGGGCGGATCGGGGAGTTTCTTCGCCACTCGCTTCGTCAGGCTCAGCCCCCGGCCGGCGCCGGTGAGCACGATCTGAGCCCCTTGTTGCTGGGCCAGCTGGGCCACGCCAAAGGCGAGGGAGTCATCGGTGAGGACGCCGGTGATGAGCAGGCGTTTCCCGTCTAGTAGTCCGGGCACACGGCGCAGCCTACCGGGGCACCACTTGCCGAGAACTAGGCAGGCTTCGCACCCGGCCCCGGCCCCGGCCTCGGCCCTGGCCCCGGCGCCTGCCCTGGCCCCGGCGAAGGCGGCGGTCCTGGCGGCACCGCCGGTTGAACGGCGTTGACGGCGAGCGCCGCTGCCCCGGTCTGGCTCGGTGACAGAGAACGGCCAATCAGGGCGTAGACCTCGCTGCCGTCGACGACCTCTTTTTCCAGCAACAACTCCACCAACCGGTCCAGTTCGAAGCGGTGCGCGGCCAGCAGCGCCAACGCCCGTTCTTCGGCTTGGCGCAGGAGGCGGGACACCTCCTCGTCGACGACCTGTTGGGTGGCTTCGGCATAGGGCCGTCGCCCGTCGTCGTGGCCTCCGAGGTAGCTCGGCCCCTCTGAGCTGAACCCGATCGGACCCAGGCGCTTGCTCATGCCCCAATCCCGCACCATCCGCGTCGCCAGCTCCGTCGCCCCCGCCAGGTCGTTGGCGGCTCCGGTCGATCCTTGGCCGAGTACCAACAGCTCGCCGGCGCGTCCACCGAGGCGCACGTTGAGCGAGTCGTACAGGTAGTTCTCGGGGTAGAGGTGCCGCTCCGCTTCCGGCAGCTGCTCGGTTACGCCGAGGGCCTGGCCGGCCGGGAGGATCGTGACCTTCGCCACCGGGTCGGCGTGCTCAGACAGCGCCGCCACCAGGGCGTGGCCGCCCTCGTGCACCGCCACGGCGAACTTCTCTTCGGGCAGAAGGGCATTCGTCGTTTCACGGTGTCCGAGCAACACCCGGTCGCGGGCGGCCATGAAGTCGGCGCCGGTGATGGTGTCGCGCCCGCCGCGCACGGCAAAGATGGCCGCCTCGTTGACCAGGTTGGCCAGGTCGGCGCCGGAGAAGCCCGGAGTGGCCCGGGCGACCACGTTGAGGCTGACATCGGGTGCCAGGTGCTTGCCCGTGCGATGCACGGCGAGGATGGCCTCCCGTTCCCGCTGGTTGGGCAGGGGAAACTCCACCCGGCGGTCGAAGCGTCCCGGGCGCAGCAGCGCCGGGTCCAGGCTCTCCGGTCGGTTGGTGGCCGCCAGCACCACGACTCCCTTGGCCGGGTCGAAGCCGTCCATCTCGGCCAGCAGCTGGTTGAGGGTCTGTTCGCGCTCGTCGTTCGTGGCGTACACGCCGACACCGCGACGGGCGCCGATCGCGTCGACCTCGTCGATGAAGATGATCGACGGCGCCTTCTTACGGGCGTCGCTAAACAGATCCCGCACCCGCGACGCCCCGACGCCGACGAACATCTCCACGAAGCTTGAACCGGTCAGGGAGAAGAACGGCACTTCGGCCTCCCCTGCGACCGCCCGAGCCATGAGCGTCTTGCCGGTCCCCGGCGGGCCGACCATCAAAACGCCCTTTGGACCCACCGCCCCCGCCGCCTGGTACTTGTCGGGGTGCTTCAGGAAATCGACCACCTCGGAGATCTCCTGCTTGACTCCGTCATAGCCGGCTACGTCCGCGAAACGTGTCGCCGGCCGGTCATCGAGGTCGTACACCTTGGCCTTGCTGCGGCCGACGCCCATGATCCCGCCCAGGCCGCCCGACAGCTGTTTGCTGGTCCGCCGGCCCATCCAGATGAAGAAGCCGAGGAACAGGGCGAACGGCAGCAGGTTGAAGATGATCGCCAGGAATGTCGAACTGCTCGTCGTGGTCGCCTTGACCTGGACGTGGTGTTGGGCCAGCAGGGGCGCCAACGAATCGTCTCGAATGGCGGTCGGAACCTGGCTGGTGTAGCTGTCGCCGTTGACCAGCTTGCCGTTGACCTTGCCGTTCTGATCGATGGTGGCCGTCTTCACCTTGTCGGTGCCGACCTGGGCCACGAAGTCGCTGTAGGTGAAACTGTGGTTCTTGGAGGTACTCGCGGCGGGCCGAAGGAAGAGGAACAGCGTCAGGACGGCGCCCACCAGGAGCAGCCAGATCCGCCAACGCGGCGGTGGCGGGGGCGGTGGCCGGCGCGGGGGCTCCAGCGGAGGGCCCGACTTGGCGGGACTCGACCAATGGCGCGACCGCTGCCAGGTACTCACGGCGTCCAACCGTAGGCCCCCGGTCAGGCGATCGCTTCGACACCGCGCGTCGGGCCTAACGTCTCCAGGCACATGAGCGGCACGAGCGAACGCATTCACCGGGTGGGCGTCGTCGGCTGCGGGCTGATGGGGTCAGGCATCGCCGAGGTCACCGCCCGCGCCCAGCTCGACGTGGTCATCGTGGAGGCGACGGACACGACGCTCTCCGAGGGCCGCAAACGGGTCGAGTCGTCCCTCGCCCGGGCGGTCCGCAAGGGGAAGCTCACCGGTGACGAGCAGGCCGCGGCCCAGAGTCGCATGACCCTCACGACCGACTACCGGCAGCTGGCGGACCGCCAGCTGGTTGTCGAGGCGGTCGTGGAGTCCGAGCCGGCCAAGGTGACGGTCTTCGAACGCCTCGATCAGGTCGTCGAGGATCCCAACGCCATCTTGGCGTCCAACACCAGCTCCATCCCCATCATGCGGCTGGCCATGGCGACGAGCCGCCCGGCGCAGGTGGTGGGGATCCACTTCTTCAATCCCGTTCCGGTGCTGCAACTCGTCGAGGTGGTCACGTCGCTTCTGAGCGATCCCTCCGTCGTCGACGCCGCCGAGACCTTTGCGTCCGAACAGCTGGGCAAGCACGTCATCCGCTCCCAGGATCGGGCCGGGTTCATCGTCAACTCACTGCTGATCCCCTACCTGCTGTCCGCCATCCGGATGCTGGAATCAGGCTTCGCGACCGCGGCCGACATCGACACCGGGATGGTCGAGGGGTGCGCCCATCCGATGGGTCCCCTCGCCTTGACCGACCTCATCGGCCTCGATACGACGATGGCGGTCGCCATCTCGCTGTACGAGGAGTTCAAGGAGCCGCTGTTCGCCCCTCCGCCGCTCCTCTCGCGAATGGTGTCGGCCGGCCTGCTCGGCCGCAAGACGAGCCGCGGGTTCTATAGCTACGGCCGCTAAGCGGGTCGCCGAGCTGCAAGCCTCCAGTAGGTGTCGGTGATCCCCGGTCGTTTGCAGCTAGCCGACAGAGCGGCCTTTCCCCTCCCAGAACGGGGCCCGGAGGTCGCGCTTCAGGACCTTCAAGGCGCCTGAGAGCGGCAGCGGCTCGGTCCGGAACTCCACCGACTTGGGCACCTTGTAGGCCGCGATGCGGTCACGGCACCACGCTTTGATGTCCTCCACCGACGCGGTGGCGTCGGCGGCCATCACGATGATGGCGTGCACCGCTTCTCCCCACTTCTCCGAGGGGATGCCGATGACGGCCACCTGGGCGACGCCGGCGTAGCTGGCGATGGCGTTCTCGACCTCGGCCGAGTACACGTTCTCCCCCCCGCTCACGATCATGTCCTTGACGCGGTCGACCAGGAACAGGTAGCCGTGCTCGTCGAGGTAACCGGCGTCGCCGGTGTGGTACCAGCCGTTGGCGAATGCCGCCTCCGTCTGCTCGGGCCGATGCCAGTACTCCCGCATGTAGTTGCCCCCCCTCGCGCACACCTCGCCGTTCTGGCCGGCGGGGACGATGTTGCCGTCGGGATCCTGGATGGTGACCGTGGAGCCGATGACCGGCCGGCCGGCCGATCGGAGCAACGAACCGCCCTTGCGGTGGTCCTCAGGCATCAACATGGTGAGGATGCCGAAGTTCTCGGTCATGCCGTAGGCCTGGATCACCTTGATGCCCGGCGAAATGGACATCACCCGTTCGAGCAGGGCGGTGGACATCGGCGAGGCGCCGTACCCGAGGGTCTCCAACGACGCCAGCCGTTCGGCGGAGTAGGAGGGGTGGTCCAGCACCATCTGGATCATGGTGGGCACCATGACCGTGAAGGTCACCCGGTCGCGTTCGCAGATATCGAGCACGGGCCCGGGGTCGAACAGGGGGATGATCGTCGACGTCCCGCCGGTCGCAGGAATGCAGAAGATGCCGAGCATGCCCGCCACGTGGAACATCGGGACCTGGTGGAGGCACACCTGGCTGTCGTCGATCTTCAGCATTCCCGCGATCTTGTACAGGTTGATCATGGCGGCCCGGTTGTCCATGACCACGCCCTTGGGCATCCCCGTCGTCCCCCCGGTGTACATGAGGATGGCGGGGTCGTCCTCGTCGGGTTCGCCCGGGATGGTGGCCGTCCCCGCGTCGATCACGTCCTGCTGGGTGAGATCGTGGGCGACGTCTCCCGAACCCATGAGGACGACCTTCTTGATGCCCGCCGCCTGGCGCACGCGATCGACGACGTGGGCGAACGGCGGGTCGACGAAGACGACCTCCGTCCCGGAGTCCTTGAGTATGTACTCCAACTCCAGCGGCGCCAACCGCAGGTTGAGCGGGTTGATCATGGTCCCGCCCAGGAACCCGGCGTGGTACAGCTCCATGTATTCATGGGAGTTCAGCGCCAAGACCGCGAAGCGGTCACCCTTGCTCAAGTTGAGCTCCCGCCCCATGCCGTTGGCCAGCCGCAGCACCCGGTCGAGGTGCTCGGCGTAGGTCGCCCGGTAGGCGCCGTCGATGACCGCGGTCTTGTCGGCGTAGCGGTTCGACGCCGGGATAAATGACCGGTGATACACGAGTTCCTTCATCTCGTTCACCATAGAACGGGAGGCTGCCAGAGGTCGCCTAACGTCCGACCGATGCCTTCTGCACTCCGCACCGCGCCTCGCATCGCGGTGTTGCCTCCCGGCGACGCTGCGCTGACGAAGGCGGCCGGCGCCGCGGTCGAAGCGGGCGGAGGCGTCGTCGTCGATCCCGACGAAGCCGAGGCGCTGGTCTGGACCTCCGCCGGCATGGACCCCGAGACGACCGCGGCCGCGTTGCGCGACGTGCTCGGTCGCCACCGTGGCATTCGCTGGGTCCAGTTGCCGTGGGCCGGTGTCGAGTTGTACGCCGAGGCCGGGCTGTTGGACCACGACCACCTGTGGACCTGCGCCAAGGGCGTCTATGGCAAACCGGTGGCCGAGCACGCGTTGACGCTCACCCTCGCCTGCTTTCGCCACCTGAAGGCATTCAGCCGGGCCGAGGGTTGGAGCGGCCAAGCCGGGCAGACGCTGTTCGGCCGTCGGGTGACGATCTTCGGAGGCGGGGGTATCGCACACGAGCTCGTGCGGCTCCTCGGTCCTTTCGGCTGCCAGGTGACCGTGGTCCGCAAGCGCGCGGACCCCCTTGACGACGCACGAGTCCTCGGATGGGACCGGCGCAACGACGCCCTGGGCGACGCCGATGCGGTGATCCTGGCGTTGGCCTTGACCGAGGAAAACAGCTACTTCTTCGCGTCGCCGCAGTTCGAGGCCATGGCGGCCCACGCCTGTCTGGTCAACGTGGCCCGCGGCCGCCACGTGGTGACCGACGACCTCGTCGAGGCGCTGTCGACTGGTGCGATCGCGGCCGCGGGGCTCGATGTCACCGACCCCGAGCCGCTCCCCGACGGCCATCCACTGTGGGCGCTGGACAACTGCCTCATCACGCCGCACACCGCCAACACCGAGGCCATGGCCACCCCGGCCCTGGCGGCGCGCATCACCGACAACGTGCATCGCTTCGCCGCCGGCGAGACGCTCGAGGGCCTTGTCGACCCGGATCTGGGGTACTGACCGTAGACTCGCCGCCGGGGAGGTTGACATGGCTGACGAATCCGGCTCTGAGCAGCGGATGGGCGACGCCGATGCCCTGATGTGGAGCATCGAGAAGGACCCGATGCTTCGCTCCACGATCACCTCGGTGCTGGTCTTCGAAGGACCGATCGATCACGACCGCTTGACCGACAAGGTCGAACGGGCCAGCCGAGCCATTTCCCGCCTGCGCCAGCGCGTGATGGCGAACACCTTCTCCATCGCGCCGCCTCGATGGGAGATCGACCCCAACTTCGACCTTCGCTACCACCTGCGCTTCGTTGCCGCGTCCGGAGCGGGGACCATGTCCGACGTGTTGGCCATCGCCAGTCCCGAGGCCATGTCCAGCTTCGACCTGGCTCGCCCGTTGTGGCAGATGCTGGTCGTCGACGGCATGGCGGACGGCAAGTCGGCCGTGGTCGTGAAGCTGCACCACACCATCACCGACGGGATCGGCGGGGTGAAGCTGGGCATGCAGCTGTTCGACCTCGAAGAGTCGCCGCCGGCCGACCCCGGCCCCGTTCCCGAGGCGCCACCCGTGCATGTCATGAGTCAATGGGAACGGGTCCTCGACGCGTGGAATCACGAGCAGCGCCAGGGCTTGGAGCTGGCCACCCGGCTCGTGCCGCTGACCGTCGGGGGCTTGACCCATCTGGTGTTTGCACCGACCGAGGCGCTGCGGCGAGCACGGGAGGTGACAGGGTCGTTGGGCCGCCTGCTGGCTCCGGCCAACCGACCCCTGAGTCCGGTCATGACCGGCAGGTCCTTGTCGGTCGACCTCGACACGCTGTCGATCCCCCTTGCCGATGCCAAGGCTGCGGCCAAGGCGGCCGGGGGCCGACTCAACGACTTCTTCATGGCCGCCGTCATGGGCGGGCTGCGGCGCTATCACGACGAGCACGGCGTCGCACCCGAGTCGCTGCGCATGGGCATGCCGATCAGCCTGCGCCAGGCGGGCGGGGGCGGGAAGGCGGGCACCGAGGGCGCCGGGGGGAACCAGTTCGTGCCCACGCGATTCCTTGTCCCCCTTCAGATCGACGATCCCGCCGAGCGGATGCGGGTCCTGCATGACCTGGTGGCCTCGCAGCGGGCGGAGCCCGCGCTGGGCCTGGTCGATGCTGTTTCGCTCGTGACCCGCCGCCTGCCCAAGGCGGCCCAGATCGGCGTGCTCGGCGGTCTGTTGCGCACGGTCGACGTCATCACGAGCAACGTCCCGGGCGTGCCTATTCCCCTCTACCTGGCCGGAGCCAAGCTGGAAGCGCAGTACCCGTTCGGCCCGAGGAGCGGGGCCGCGGTCAACGTAACCTTGCTCAGCTACCTCGACGGGTTGTTTATCGGGGTCAACAGCGATCCCGCCGCAGTGCCCGATCAGGCTACGTTCATGGCCTGCCTCCGGGACGGTTTTGACGAGGTTCTGAAAGTTGCGTGAATCCGGGGTTACACAGACCCGCAAACCGGAATAAATTCCTAGCCATGCCCTGGACGTTTATCATCCGCCCGCGAGAGATGCGAAAGTTCCGGCGCTGCCGCCGGGAGTGGGATCTCGGTTCTCAGATCCGCCAGCGGTACGCCCAGAAGCGGCCGTCGATGGAGTGGGCATTCGACAAGGCCGTTCGAGACGCCTTGGCCGTGTACTACTTCCCGGCCATGGACGATTGGAACCGGGCCATCGTCCGGCCGCTCACCCTCAAAGGGTTCGACCGCTCCATGCGCGAGAGCCGGGCGAATCACGAGAAGTGGGCGCCCTTGACTCCCGAGGAGGAGAAGGCGTTCGAGCGGAACTTGGTGGTGGGGCAGGCATTGCTGAACAACTACTTCGTGTGGGCCGCAGCCCTCGATGACTTCGACTCGATCTTCGCCGACCACGACATCTGGGCACCGATCCCCGACCCGGCCAACCCGATCCACGATCTCGGGACGCTCGATGGCCGCCCGATGCGCTACATGGGTCGGATGGATCAGCTGATCGCCGATCCCGACGATGAGTTGTGGGTCGTGGAACACCGCGTGGTCCGCGGCGACTGGACGAGCAACGAGGACCTGATCGAGGACGAGGTCCTTCGCAGCCACTGCTGGCACACCCAGATCGCGTACCCGCAGATGCTGATTGCCGGGACCATCATCAACGAGCTCCGGGTGGACGGGCAGCTGGACGCCCCCCCCGTACAGGAGTTCGTCGAGCGCGACCAACGCACGATGATCGGGTCGCGACACGTCAACACCCGGCGCAGCCCGCTCACCATGGAGCCGGCAGCCACCCCGGCGACCCGGTCCGCGGCCACGGTCCAGGACTACGTGGCGTTGCAGCAGGACAACGGTTTGTTCCGGCGGACGGTCATCCGTCGCAACCAGGACTCCTTGAAGCAGACCGGTGTGCGGGTGGCCGAAGACGCGATGCAGGTCCGGGATCCGAACCTACCGGTCGAGCCGACCTTCGGCGACCACTGCGCCACGTGCGAGTTCAAAGCCCCGTGCGACGCCATGGAAGCCGGTGGCGACTGGCAGGCCGTCCTGGCGGAGAACTTCTTCCAACGGGCGGACGATGCCGAGGACGAGAGCCTGCGCCACTCCGACCACCGAGTCGGTCAACGGGCCGGACTGGGCGGCATGTATCGAGTGATCAATCTCGGCCGACGCTAGCGGGGGATACACCGCTCGACCGGGGGCCGTCGGTACCGTTGGCGGCCCATGCCCTCTCGGCCGCGCTGGCTCAACGTCGTGGCTGCCCTGTGCGCGCTGACGCTCGTGGCCGGGGTCCTGGCCGTGTTTGCCCGTCCGAGGCGTGCCGACGAGGCGTCGGTCCGCGTGCGGGCCGCAGGGTCCCCTCGGCCGCCGGGGCCGGCCGGGCCGGCATCGGCGAGAGGGCCGGCAGCGGGCGCCCCGTCCACCGGATCGGCGCCGCCTCGGGCGGCCGGTGCCACGGCCGGAACCGGGACGACGGCGGTTGCCGGTGCGACGGCGGTTGCCGGGGCGACGGGCCCGGCCAACACGGGGCCGGCCATTGGGGGGGCGGCCACCCTCTCGGTTCCTGCTCCGCCCGTCGTGGCGGACGCCAACCACCGCTGGGCGGTGGGAACCGAGAGCCTGACCTTTGTCGATACCAGCCGGCGGACGCCGGCCGCCGGCGGCGATCCGGGGGAGGCGTTCCGGTCGCTTCCCACCGTGATCCGGTACCCGGTCGACGGCCCGGCGAACGGGGCGGAGACGCCAGGCGGCGCCGGCAGCCGCCTGGGCCGCCCTTTTCCCCTGATCGTCTTCGCCCATGGCTACGACACGACACCGGGCGCGTACGCCGCGTTGCTTCACAACTGGGCCGGCGCCGGTTACGTGGTGGCCGCCCCGTCGTTTCCGAGGGCGACCGCAGGTGGGCCGCTCGCCGAGGGCGACGTCGACAACCAGCCGGGTGACCTGTCGTTTGTCATCACCCAGGTGCTGGCGGCGCCGTCGCTGGCGGGACTCGTGGATGGAGGTCACCTCGGCGTGGCGGGGCACAGCGACGGCGCCTCGACGACGGCGGGTGTCGGGTACAACAGTTGCTGCAAGGACAGCCGGCTGGCGGCCGACGCGGTCATGGAGGGCGACGAGCACCGCTACCCGGGCAGCTGGTTCCCGGCTGGGCCGGCGCCGGCGCTGCTCGTCATCCAGGCCGACCATGACGCCCTGAACCCGCCCGCGCTGGGCCGGGCGGTGTATGACGGCGGCTCGTCGCCCAAGTACCTGCTCTGGCTGCTGAATGCCCAGCATCTCGAGCCCTACACGTCCGACGCGGCGCACCTTGGGGTGGTGGAGGCCGTGACCACGGCGTTCTTCGACCGCTACCTGAAGGGACGGGTCGACTCGGTGGCTGCCATGAGGAGCGCGGCCGCGCCCGGCCTGGCGACGCTCACCTCGGGGTAACGGTCTCACCTCGGGATAACGGTCTCACCTCGGGGTAACGGTCTCACCTTGGGGTAACGGTCTCACCTCGGTGAGATCCTGGAGGTGGCTCGCTCGGCGCGTCCCGCCGTGCTGGATCGGTCGTTCGACGACACGCGAGGTGAGTCCGTGGGTGAGTCGGTGGGTGGTTCGATGGGTGGGGGTGGTCATTACGGCGTCGGTGCCGCGAGCGGGTCGGCAGCGTCGATGTCCGGGGCGGCGTGTGGGGTCTGTGGCCAGGCCCTCCGACCGGGCGAGTCGTGCGTCAACGATTGGTGCACCCGGGCCGACCGGTGGTTCTCCGTCGTGTGGTCGATCGGCCCTCATGTCGAGGGGTGGCGCCGGGTGATTGCGGGATACAAGTACCGGGGCCAGACCGCTTGGGCGAGCATGCTCGGCCGGGCCCTGGTGGAGTACCTCGACGAACACATGCCCTGGTTCGACGAGTACGACGTCCTCGTACCTATGCCGGCCTACACCGGTCCCGGGGCTCGGCGCTCCTGGGACCCGGTTGGCGAGATCGTGGTCGTCGCTTCCCGGTTGGCGGGTCCACGCTGGGGATTCGAGGCAGGACTGGTCGTGAAGACCCGGGAGACGGCGGCGCTCGCGGCCTTGAGCCGGCCGGCACGTCGAGCGTGTGCCGAGGGACCGCTCCGCGGCGCACTGCGGGTACCGGAACCAGGGGTGGTCGAGGGCTTGCGGATCCTGGTGATCGACGACGTGTTCACCGAGGGCAGCACGCTCCGCGAGGTCGCCCGCGCGCTGGTGCGGGCGGGCGCCGACGAGGTGGCCGGTTTGACCCTGGCCCGTCAACCGTGGCAGCGCGGGCCAGGTCCTGGGCCGCCAGGTCCTGGGCCGCCGCTGGGCCCGGGTCTCGGTCGGCTTGAGGGCCGGACGTAGAGTGCCGGGGTGCCCACGGGACCGATCCACCTCCATATAGCCGACGTCCTCACGGCCGTGCCCGCCCAGGTCGGCGTCGAGGCCGGGCTGGTCACGTTGACCGAGGACGAGGCGCCGTACCGCTCGCTGCGCATCATCATCGGCCAACCCGAGGCCACTGCCATCTTGGCCGGATGGCACGGCGCCGTTCCTGGCCGCCCTTCGACGTGGGACCTGTTCGTGTCGACCGTTGCGCTGCTTGGGGCGCGGATCGACCGGGTGGTGATCACCGCGGTGCACGAGGAGCGGCACTACTTCGCCCACATCGAGTTGGAGCAGGCGGGAGAACGCCGCATCCTGGCGTGCCGGCCGTCGGATGCGATCGCCCTCGCCGTGCGGGCATACAACGTCGAGATCCTGGCCGAGCCGTCGGTGCTCGACGCCGCCGGTGTTCTTCCCGACGGCACCAAGCCCGGCCAGGCCACTGAGGAGCCCGACGCAGCGCCCGAGGCAGCGCTGGGCGCCCGCGAGGCGGCGCTGGCGGCGCGAGAGGCCGAACTGGCCGAGCGTGAACGGCTCATCGCCGCCCGGGAACAGGTGACGGCATCGACGGACGCAGGAATCGCCATCACACCGGCACCGGCACCCGAACCCGAACCCGCACCAG
>JAUTXM010000087.1 GCA_030838025.1 Acidimicrobiaceae bacterium | reverse complement strand
TCATGCCCGACCTGCTGGAAGACCTGGACCGCGAGATGGCCCGGCTGCTCGACGAGTCGCTCGTTCGTCAGGAGGGACCAGAACTGGCCGCACTCGTCCGCCAGGTGCGCGACCTCACCGAATACTCCGTCGCGACCTCCTCCGAGGGAGAGACGGCAACCGCGCCCCCCCATGGCGGCGCCCCTGACCCGGCATCGGACCTCGTCACGATCCTCTCGAACCTGGACCTCGACACGTCGATACGGCTGGTTCGGGCGTTCTCTGCCTTCTCCCGGCTGGCCAACGTGGCCGAGCAGGTCGGCCAGGTCCACGACCTGAGCGACCGCCGGGGCCATGGCCCGGGCGGGTGGCTCCGCCAGACGATCGACCGGGTGCAGGACGAACGAGTCGACGCGCCGATCCTTCACCGCGTGGTCGACAGCCTCGAGCTGCGGCCGGTGTTCACGGCTCACCCCACCGAAGCGGCCCGGCGTTCGATCCTCATGAAGTTGCGTCGGGTGGCGGAGTTGCTGGGCGACCGGTCGTACCCCGCGACCGCCGAGGACATCGGCACCGCCGACCGGAAGCTGGCCGAGGTAATCGATGCCATCTGGCAGACCGACGAACTGCGCCTCGACAAGCCCGAGCCGCGCGACGAGGCCGATTCGGTCATCTATTACCTGGTCGACCTGTTCCGCAACGTCATGCCCGACCTGCTGGAAGACCTGGACCGCGAGATGGCCCGGCTGGGCATCGAGCTGCCGTTCGACGCCCGGCCGCTGCGGTTTGGGACGTGGGTCGCGGGTGACCGTGACGGCAATCCCTACGTGACCGCCGAGGTCACACTGAGCGTCCTGGCCATGCAGCGCGAGCAGGCCATGGGCCTCCTCGTGCCGCTGATCGAGGAGCTGTCGTGGCAGCTGAGCACATCGACCCGGGTGGCGCCGGCATCGCAGGAGTTGCTGGCCAGCCTCGAGGACGACCGGCGCGACTTCCCAGAGGTCTACGACCGCTTCGCCCGGCTGAACGCCGACGAGCCCTACCGGCTGAAGTGCTTCTACATCCGCGAGCGCCTCCACGAGACCCGCCGCCGGGCGATCGCGGTGTCGGCCCACCAGCCCGGCCGCGACTACCGGCAACGGGCCGACCTGCTGGCAGACCTGCAACTGATGGACACCTCACTCCGCCAGAACCGTGGTGAACTACTGGCCGACGGCGCCCTGCGGCGGGTCATTCGCCTGGTGGCGACCATCGGTCTTGACCTGGCCACCATGGATGTCAGGGAACACGCGGCCCGCCACCACGCGGTGCTGGCCGACCTGTTCGACCGGGTGGGCGACCTCCCGGTGCTGTACGGCGCGTTGGAGCCCGACGAGCGGACCGAGGTGCTGCTCGGCGAGTTGGCCAGCCGGCGTCCCCTCATCGGACCGACCACGGTCCTCGACGGCGCCGTGGCCCGGACCATGGACGCCTTTCACGCCATCCGCACGGCCATCGACCGCTTCGGCCCCGAGGTCATCGAGAGCTACATCGTGTCCATGACCAAGGGGGCCGACGACGTCTTGGCCGCGGTCGTGCTGGCGCGCGAAGCGGGCTTGATCGACGTGCGAGGCGGGGGCGAGGGGGTCGCCAAGATCGGCTTCGTGCCGTTGTTCGAGACCGTCGAGGAGCTTCGTCGGGCGGGCGAGATCCTGGACCGGCTGCTCAGCAATTCCCTCTACCGCCGGGTGGTATCACTTCGAGGCGAGATCCAAGAAGTCATGCTCGGGTACTCCGACTCCAACAAGGACGCCGGTATCACCACGTCGCGATGGGAGATTCACCGGGCCCAGCGCCAACTGCGCGACGTGGTCCAGCGCCACGGTGTGGTGCTGCGGATCTCCCACGGCCGAGGCGGTTCGGTGAGCCGGGGCGGTGGCCCGACCCACGAATCGATCCTGGCCCAGCCCTACGGCACCCTCGAAGGCCGCATCAAGGTGACCGAACAGGGCGAGGCCATCTCGGCCAAGTACGGGCTGCCCGGGCTGGCCCGGCACAACTTGGAGCTCGCCTTGGCGGCCGTCCTCGAAGCGTCGCTCCTGCACCGCCAGTCCCGGGTCGACCTGGATGTCCTGCGCCACTGGGACAACGCCATGACCGGCGTTTCCGACGCCGCCTACGTCGCCTACCGTTCGCTGGTGGAGAGCCCCGGCCTGCTCGAGTACTTCCTCACCGCCACCCCGGTCAACGAGCTGGCGGCGCTCAACATCGGCTCCCGCCCGTCGACCAGGCCTGAAGAAGGTGGGGGACTGGGCGGCCTGCGGGCCATCCCCTGGGTGTTCGGCTGGAACCAGTCCCGCCAGATCGTGCCCGGATGGTTCGGCCTGGGCTCTGGACTGGCCGCGGCCCGAGGCGACGGGTGGGGCGACACCCTCGCCGAGATGTACCAGCAGTGGCACTTCTTCCGTTCGTTCGTCGCCAGCGTCGAGATGACCGTCGCCAAGACCGACATGGAAGTGGCGGCCCACTATGTTCGCACCCTGGTCGACCCGGCCCACCAGCACCTGTTCGAGGTGATCAGGAACGAGCACGAGCTGACCAAGCAGGAGATCCTCCGCCTCACCGGCCACCAGCACTTGGTCGAGGATCACCCCGACCTGGAGCAGGCCATCCGGGTGCGGCGCACCCACCTGGACCCCATCTGCTATCTCCAGGTGGCGCTGCTCGCCCGCCTGCGGACCTCGAGCGAGCCGGAACCGCTCCTGCGCCGGGCCCTGCTGCTCACCGTCAACGGGGTGGCGTCGGGCCTGCGCAACACCGGCTAGCCGTTACCCCGACACGACCGGACACGACTGGACTCAGATCGTCCAGCCCTTTTCCTCGGCCAGCTGGAAGGTCAGTTCGATCAGGCGCTCCGGCGTCGCCATGAGCGCCACGTAGGCGTCCTTCTCGTCGGGCTCCTCCGCCGTGGCGTCGGCCACCGCCCGGGTGAGCCCGGTCGAGCCGTGCACCAGCATTTCGGTGACGACCGCCATGGCGGACAGCAGGCTGGCGACCCACTCGACGCGCTCCTCGACGAGTGGCTTCAACTCGGCTGAAACCTGCACGCCGTCGAAGATGCGGTTCACCTGGCGCTTCAGTTCCGCATAGAACATGCGCGGGTCGTCACGTTCGAGGCGCGCCGTGACGAGCGCCCGCGCCGCCTCGGCCGCCTCTCGCGACACCGGTGACCCGGTGTCGAGCATCAGCAGGTAGGTGAAGGGTCCCGCCGCCGGGTCTTCCTGCGGGTCTTCGTCGGATTCCATCGCGTCGATTGTACGGCGCGTCGCCGGAGCCTTCTCCGGATCACTTTCGAACGAGAAATCTCCGTTTGAATATCCGACTGATCCGGAGTGCGACGCGATGCGAATAACTCACGGATCGAGGATGTCGATCATCAAAAGACAAGGGAGCGAACCTACAATGAAGAAGCTGATTGCCTCCGCCATGCTCGCCGGATTCATCACTATCACTGGTGCAACCACCGCGCTGGCCGCCACCCAAACGGCGACCGCCAGGGTCGATGATTCGACCGGCGCCCCGGCCTACCAGCGGTGCCGTGCCGCCGGGGGCACCGACCACTTCTGCGGGGAGCTGGGCGGCTACTGGTACTTCCAGTAGTCGGCGCCAGGTCAACCTGGTTGGACCCGCACGATGAACGTCCGCACCTCGGCCCGTTCCCCCTGCTCGCCCGCATAGATGCACGAAAGGGTGGCCGCCCCCACGCCATGGGCGGCCACCCGGACGAGGTGGCAGGGTGAGTACCCGGGCTCGAACTGCTCGTCGACCACCTGCAGCAGCTCGCCGACCACTTCGAACCGCCAGGAAAATCCGGGGCGGGGGACCAGTGGCAGTCGGATCTCGAACGTCGACCCCGAGGCTGCGGTGAGGAACTTCAGGGACTGCTCGACGGCGGCCGGCGCTCCGCCCGCGACCGGCGCTCCGCCCGCGGCCGGCGACGCCGCGCCCGCGCCCACCGGGGCCGGGTCATCGCCGTCACCTCGAGCCGGGCGCTCCTCCAGCGCCGGGTCATAGGCCAGCGGTGGGGGAGAAGGATCATCAGATACCGAGATCCACCCGCCCTCCTCGCGGACCTGATAACAAGGCAAGAACCCAGGTCGCACCTTCCACATATTCTCCGGTGAAGTCTCGCGACCGGGATGGATATTCTCGCCTGACCTGGTGTCGTACAGGTACCCATGACGCGGGCATCGCAGCGTCCCGTCCCGGATGGTCGCCTCGTCCAGCTCGGTGAACTGGTGCGGGCACACCGGCGCGAACGCCACGACCTCCCCCGACGTCAGCCGGGCCACCAGCACGTGGCCGTCGCCCACCCGGACTCGCCGGATCTGGGTTTCGATGCCCTCTGCCGCAACCAGCTCCGAGCTGGGCAGCCCCACCGAGGGCATCAGTGCGGCGGTAGCTCGTCGTTGCCCAACTCCAACCGGTCGTTCTCGAAGCGCGGGGCGTAACTGCTGGCGTCCAGCCAGCGCAGGAAGGGGATGTGTTGCAGCTCCAGCGTCAGGAGCAGCAGCGCGGTCATGACGACCGCGAGCAGCAGATGGCCGTACCCCACCACGATGCCGATCCCGGCCGCGGCGAAGATCGTGGCCGCCGTCGTGACCCCGCGGATCACGCCCATGGTGCCGTGGAACACCACGCCACCGCCGATGAACCCGATTCCCGTCACCACACCGGCGATCGCCTGGGGCGACGACTTGGCCGCGACCGAGGTGATGGCGGCCGCCGCCGCCCCGACCATCGAGAACGTCCGATCACCGGCAACCGACCCTCGAAGCTGGCGTTCGAAGCCGAAGCAGTACGCCAGCACGAAGCCGACCACTATCCGAACCAGCAACGCCAGATCGCTGTGGGCCACGACCCCAGTATTCCGGGCCGGCGTGACCCGCGGGCGGACCGTGCCCCTACGATGGCCCGCCGAGCACCCGGGGAGGCCTTTTCCCATGTCGGATCGCGTCAGCTGCACCATCGAAGACGGCGTCGCCGACGTCCGCCTCACCCGGCCGGAGAAGCGCAATGCCATCGACCTGGCCATGTTCGACGCCCTCATCGACGCGGCCGAGGCCTTGGGCCGCGACCCGGCGGTGCGGGCGGTGGTGCTCTCCGGTGTGGGCCGGTCCTTCTGCGCCGGGCTTGACCGGGCCGCCTTCGAAGACATGCTGGGAAAAGGCGACGCCGGCGGCGGCTCGTTCGCCGCGGGCGCACTGGGCCGTCGGGTGGGCCACATGACGTCGGTCGCCCAGCACGCCGTAACCGCCTGGAGCGCCCTGGCGGTGCCGGTGATCGCAGCGGTGCACGGCCATGCCCTGGGCGGCGGGCTGCAACTGGCGCTGGGCGCCGACATCCGCATCGTCGCTCCCGACGCCGAGCTGTCGGTGCTGGAGATCCGGTGGGGGTTGATCCCGGACATGACCGGGAGCCAGGTGTTGCCCGGGCTGGTGGGGCTGGACGTGGCCAAGGACCTCACGTTCTCGGGGCGCACGGTCAGGGGCGAGGAGGCGGTACGACTCGGGTTGGCGACCCGGCTCAGCGACACTCCCCGCCAGGATGCCTTGGCCCTGGCCCGCGAGATCGCGGCGAAAAGCCCCTCGGCCATCCGTTCGGCCAAGGAGCTGCTGAACCTGGCGGGGCGGGTCAGCTTCGAGGAAGGGCTCCTCGCGGAGCAGCGGGCCCAGCGGCGCCTGATCGGTGGGGCCGACCAGATCGAGGCGATCACCGCGTTCGTGGAGGGCCGGCCGCCCCGCTGGTCTTAGCGGCGCGATTCGGCGCGTTCGGCCGGAACTCACGACCGCGTCCCGGATAGCGTGACGGGCCATCTGGCCGTCGAGAAAGGTGCGTCCAAACCGTGGCCCGGTATAGGCCGGTTCACCGTGTTCCCCGGCCTTCCGGCCGACCCACGCCGCCCGCGCCGGGCTCTGTGGAGGGCCGGGTCGGAACAGCCGGCCCTGGGAGCGCCGGCGCCGCGGACGGCGACTGGGCCGCCGTGGATCCGCCCCGCAGGGTGGGCGGCGCGCCCGGATCGGGGGGCGCACCCGGATCGGGAGCCTGGCCCGGCTGGCAGCCGGCGACGGCCGGGAGTCGGGTCCGGCGTCGGCAGCTGATCACTCGGACCCTGGTAGTCATCGTCCTGGCGGGTATCGGGGTCAGCGTCGGTGGTGTCATCGGCAATCACCGGGGCGTCGCAGGTGGCCCGTCGCCGACCGGCTCGGAAACCGAACCCACCATCACGACGCCGGCAACCGTCGTGAGCGGTCAGCCCGGTAAGGCCTCGCAGGTGTCGGCCCGGCTGCAATCCGAGAACGCCCTGCCCGGGTCGGCGGGGTGGAAGCTCACCGACCGGGCGGACAACCACGAGATCGAGGGGTTCGCGTCGAGCACCAGCATCAGCCAGGGTGAACCGGTCAGCCTGTACGTCTCCACCGCGGCGCCCACCTTTCATGTCGAGGTGTACCGGATGGGGTACTACCAGGGGCTCGGCGGCCGCCTCCTCCACACGTCTCAGGAGCTGGCGGGCACCACCCAGGCCCGGCCCGTCCTCACCCCCGTGACCAACATGGTGGAGGCGCCGTGGCAGGCCTCGCTCATCTTGGCGACGACCTCATGGCCCGGCGGGGACTACCTGCTGAAGCTGGTCGCCAGCACCGGCAAGCAGCGCTACGTGCCCCTCACGGTTCGCAACGATGCCAGCACCGCCGCCTTCGTGGTGATCAACGCCGTGACCACCTGGCAGGCCTACAACATCTGGGGCGGCTACGACCTGTACGAGGGGCAGAGCCGAACAGGCAGCGACTACGGCCACCGGGCTCGGATCGTGTCGTTCGACCGGCCGTACACCCTCGGCGACGGGGCCGGTGACTTCCTGGGCCTGGAGTATCCCCTGGTGTCGTTGGTCGAGTCGCTGGGCCTCGACGTCACCTACGTCACCGACATCGACCTGCAACACCAGCCCAACCCCCTACTGGGTCACCGGGCGGCCATCAGCCTGGGCCACGACGAGTACTACTCGCTCGCGATGCGCCAGAGCCTCGAACAGGCCCGGGACCGGGGCATCAACCTGGCGTTCCTCGGCGCCAACGCCGTGTTCCGCCACATCCGCTTGGTGCCGTCGCCGTTGGGCGCCGACCGCCGCCAGATCGACTACAAGTCAGCCCGAGAGGATCCGCTGCGGGGCAAGGACGACGCCGACGTCACCGTCAACTGGCGGGATCCGCCCAACCGCAATCCCGAGAGCCTGCTGATCGGCGACTTCTACCAGTGCAACCCGGTCCGGGCCGACATGGTCGTCGTCGACCCAAGCAACTGGTTGTTCGACGGGGCGGCCGCCACCGCGGGCCTGAAGCTGCCCGGCGTGGTCGGCTCGGAGTACGACCGCTACGACCCGACGGTGTCCGGGCCGCCCAACGTCGAGATCCTCACCCATTCGCCGCTGCATTGCGGGGGCAAGGCCGACTTTGCCGACGCCACGTACTACAGCGCCCCGAGCGGCGCCGGGGTGTTCGCCTCGGGGACGACCAACTGGGTCGGCAACATGGATGCCCGTTGCCAGCCGGCGGGCTGCGCCGGCCGGGTGCTGGGGCCGGTCATGGCCAACCTGCTGGCGGCGTTCGGCAACGGTCCCGCGGGCCGGGTGCACCCGTCCGACCCGGCGGAGTCGGCCGTGCGTTCACGACCTCCGGTGTCGACGACGGTACCGACCACCGGCGCCGCGGGCGCGGGTGCGGACGGCGGAGCGGGCGGGGGTGCGGGCGGCGCCGATTCTGGCTCCGCGGGAGCCACACGGACCGGGGGGGAACAAGAATGAGCTCCCAGACGCTGTACCGTATGGCTTGTTGTGCCGAGAGGAGTCATTGTGGTTGAGGAGTCAGTCCAAGGTGCGGTCGATCGTTGGATCGCCGAGTTGAGCGATGGCCTGTCGTTGTCGTCGACGACGGTCCAGGACCGGCTGTTCGATCTCTGGGGCATGGTCGAGGAGGGTGAGGTCCGCCGCGAGGTAGAACGCTGGCTGACGCAGACGCTCGACCGGCACCTCTACACCAGCAGCGAGCTCATCACCCGGCTGCGTAGCCTCACGGTCCTGGAGTCGGTCAACTCCTGAGTCCTCGTTTCGGCAGACGCGTCAGATCAGGCTGAGCGTCGGGAACGTCTGATTCAGCGCGATCTTGGGGTCGACCCCGATGACGTCGGCCAGCATGGTGGCGAAGACGCTGCGGAAGTCGGTCGTGAACTTGAGGTTGCCGTCGTTCAGATCGACCAGCGACGGCTCGGCGCCGTAGAACTGGCCGCCCTTGACGCCGTGGCCGGCGACGAACAACGGAGCCGCGGTGCCGTGGTCGGTACCGCCGCTCAGGTTTTCGGCGACGCGCCGCCCGAACTCTGAGTACGTCATGAGGACCACGTCGGCCGCCGCCGGATGGTCCTTCAACGAGGTGATGAAGCCGCTGATCCCCGTGTCCAGCTCGGTCATGAGGCGGGCGTGGGCGTCCTTTTCCTGGGCGTGGTTGTCGAAGCCGCCCATGCTGACCTGATACACCCGGGTCGGACTGCCCGCCTTGATGAGCTGGGCGACGACGTCCAACTGGCTGGTCAGATCGGTGGCCGCCGCTTTCGGGGCCACTTTCGGGGCCGCTTTCGGGGCCGCCTTCGCTTTGGCCCCTTTGGTGGGCTGGGTCGTGGGGGAGGCCGTGCCCGCGCCGGCGGAGCTGTTCAGCAGGTCATCCAACGTGTGCTGGACCTGGAGCAGGTCGGCGCCGGAGTGGGCGACCATTGCCGCCAGGCCCGTTCGGTCGGGGCCGGCGGCGTCGAACGACGCCAGGACCGGAGCCAGGGCGGTGCCCCCCGGGAGGGTGATCGAGCCGCCGGAGACCGCGGTGCCCGCGCTGTGCTCGCCTGCGAGGAGCCGTGGCAGGGTGCTGCCGATGCTGATGGCCCGCATGGGATCGGTGCCGGTGGCGTCGAGCCACCGCCCGAGGACACCAGACGCGACGGGGGTCTCCGGTGACGCGGTCTGCCAGATGTCCATCCCCCGGAAGTGGCTGAGCACCGGATTGGGGTAGCCGACCCCCCGGACCACGGCCAGCTGCTTGGCGTCCCAGAGGGTCTTCATTCCCTTCAGATTGGGGTGAAACGCCAGCCCGTCGCCCACCGGGAGCACCTGATCGGGTTGATAGCCGAGCGTCGGGCGGCCGTGCAGGTACTGGCTGTCCTGGTAGGGGATCACGGTGTTGAGCCCGTCGTTGCCGCCGTAGAGGGTCACCATCACGAGGATCCCCTTACCAACGGCCAGGCTCCGGCTGGTACCCGACCGGGCCGGCGCCAGCAGGCGGCCCCAGGCGTCGTGGCTGAGCGCCAGGGCGGTGGCACCCGCCACACCGGCCCCCGCCGCCCCGGCGATGAACCACCGGCGGCTGACCGTGTGACTCGCCGTGTGACTGGATTCGTGCGACGGCATGGGAGGCATGGGACGCATGGGACGCTCCACGATCAGTTGAGGATGTACTCGGGGGCGCACAGGGCCAACGCCACCAAGGCGGTCGGCTGCGACGCCACATGGTTCAACGCCGCCAGTGTGGTCTGGCCCCACCCGTCGACGGAGAGGCGGTGCGCCAGTTCCGCCGGTCGCTGGTTGGCCGGCAGGGCCGTCAGCCAGGACAGGTCGAGGCGGGGTCCGAGCGACGCCGCGAACTGCAGCCGGATGAGTGAGGTGGCGGTGTTCAGCCAGTAGGAGTTCTGGGGCCAGCCGCCGACGCTCGGCGGGTTGAACGGCTCCTGGGCCAAGAGGGTGAGGACGCTGCTCAAGGCGGTCCGAGGGGTCGCCGCGGCGCCCGTTGCCGGTCCCGCCGATCCAGCCGCTCCCGCCGCTCCCGCCGCTGCGCCCGTGGGCTTCACGTCGGCGTCGACCCCGAACGCCCGGGCCAGGCCGACGACCCACTCGATGGGCTGCTTGACGAGGCCCTGGCGGGCCGTGGGGCTGGTGAAGCCGGGGTGGAGGAGGATGGCCCGCAACAGCGAGGTGATGTTGAGATCCTGGGCGTAGGCCGCCGCCAACGGTCCGACGATCGGATCGGTCGTCGAGACCGGATAGGCCAGATGGCTCCAGAGCTTGGCCACGACGAAGCGTGACGACGCCGGGCTGCGGGTGATGAGGGTGACCACGTCGGTCCCGTCGAGATTCCCGGTCTGGCCGAGGACCGTCTTCACGCCGCTGTCGTGGCGCCGGGCGTTGAGGACGAACTCGCCGTTGCCGAGCGACAACGTCCAACCGGTGAAGGCCCGGGCCGCTTCCTGCACGTCGGCCTCGCTGTAGTTGCCGATCCCGAGCGTGAACAGCTCCATCAGCTCCCGGGCGAAGTTCTCGTTGGGGTGGCCGGCCACATTGGACTCGGTGTCCAGCCACAGCATCATGGCCGCGTCCTTGGCTACCGCCTGGGTCAGCGCCTCGAAGCTGGCGCCGCCGAGGGTCCGGAACAGTTGGTTCTGGCGGTACATCAGGCCCGCAACCCGCACCTTCTGGAAGGCGGTGGCGAAATGGCCGTGCCAGAGCAGGGTCAGCTTCTCCCGCAGCGGCGTCGATGTGACGATCATCCGGTCGAGCCACCACCTTTGCAGCGCCACGTATTGGCGGTTTTCCAGCGCTCGGCGCTGACGCTGGTACGCCTGGCGGGCGGCAGGATCAGTGGGGAGCGGGCCCAGGGTCACGCGCGCCGCGGTCAGGTCGGGGAGGCGCACCGCGTCGCCCGCGGGGTCAGGGGCGCGGAGGCCGGCGAGCAGGGACTCGACCGTCGCCCGGTACCCCGCCCGGGTGGCCTGGTCTACCTCGTCGGGGTGAGCGCCGAAACCGGCCCGGCGCAGCAGGTGGGCGATGTTGGCCCTGTTCGGATCGGTCGCCTCGGCCACGACCATCAGTAGGCCAGATAGTTGTGAGCAACCTGTTATGGCGGCCCATCAGTTCTATGAATCTGGGGGATGCGACGTCGGATTCTCGCTTGCCCCGGCCTGCTTTCGCCTGCATGATGCCCTGACCATGTCCCGCCGTGGCCGGCTCCTCTTCTTGCTCATGAGCGTGATCTGGGGGATCCCCTATCTGCTCATCAAGGTGGCGGTGCGCGAGCTCTCGGCCCCCCAGTTGGTGTTCGCCCGCACCGCCCCCGCCGCCCTTCTGCTGGTGCCCCTCGCCTGGCGCCGCGGCTACCTCCGGCCGCTCCTCGCCCACTGGCGCGCAGTGCTGGCCTATACCGCCATCGAGGTGGCGGGTCCGTGGTTCCTGCTGTCGACCGCCGAGAAACGGCTGTCTAGTTCGGTGTCGGGCCTGCTCATCGCCACCGTGCCCCTGATCGGCGCCGGGCTGGCGCTGGCGGTCGGGCACGAGGAGCAGCTGGACCGGCGGCGCGTCGTCGGCCTCCTGGTCGGCCTCAGCGGGGTGGGCCTACTGGTCGGGATCGACCTCCACG
>JAUTXM010000154.1 GCA_030838025.1 Acidimicrobiaceae bacterium | reverse complement strand
TGGTCGGCTCGGCGAACAGATAGACGTTTTCGGCGTGGGCATGCTTGCCCGCGTTGGCCAGCACCTCGCTGGTCGCGGCCAGCAGCGCTTCCACCACGCCCTCCTCCGGGTCGGGGAGATCATCGGGCACCAGGACGTGCGTCTTTACGTCAAAGAGCCGCTCGAAACGGCTGGCCGCGGAGACCAAGCCATCGCCCAAGCGGGTGTGCTGGCGAGTCGTGGCCGTGGCGGACAGGTAGTCACGCAGCTCTCGTTCGGATTCCCGAGCGAGGGATGCCAGCACGGGGTCGTCGGTTCGGCGGCGCACGATTCCCAATGTTTGCAACACGCCGTCGTGGAGCCGAACGCTGAGTTCCTCGCGGACCCTGGCGGTGGCCACCTCCGCTTCGGAGCGCCGCAACAGCAGGGCGAGGTAGCCGACCGCTGCGCCCGACAGGGTGAAGAACACCACGGCGCTCGGAATGGCGGCCCGACCCGACGGTGCCGGGGTGAACAACGCGGTCAGGCGTATAAGCCCCGCGAGCCCGCCCGCCAACGCTCCACGCCATCCGCCGTAGGCGATGGCGACAGCCAAGACGGCCACGACGGGCCACAGCCCCCAGAACAGGGGCGGGCCGCCATGGGCCCGGAACACCCATGGGTCGACCGCCACCGCGCACAGAGCGAGCCCTAGCTCGCCGAGGACCACGACGGTCCGGAGGCTGTTTTCGGGATGCGCCCACGCCAGCCACGCCAGCAGTAGGGACGCGGCGGCGGTGGCTGCCAGCGACCACCGGGCCGGCACCGGGTGAGCGACCTGGTCCCACCGCTGGAGGTACGCAAATGCCAGCCAGCCCCAGGCGGCCAAGCGAGCCGCAGCCAGGGTGCGCACCAACGCCACATCGCTCGGACGGGGAGTGGCCGGCTCCGCCCGTTGGGCCTTCAGCAACAGCGAACCGGACACTAGGACCGTCAGCACGCCAACGGCAAGGAGGGAACCCGCCGCTGCGGTGCTGCCGGCCCACCCGCCGCGGCCGTCGAGTGGCAGCGGGTAGGCCCCTGTTCCGGCGACCAGAGTGACCACGGCGGCTCCGGCGACCAGCGCACCCCACCTCAGCTTTGACCCCGACCGGTCGAAGCGGGTGGTTGCGTCGGCCAGTCGGTCGCCGACCCAGTACCCGAGGACAATTCCGGCCAGCCCGCTGACCGAGCGTCCGAGGCCACCCCATCCAACCGACGCCACCGCGGCTCCCACGACAACGAGCAATGCGGTGGCCCAGACCCGGTGCGCCGTCCCGAGGAGGCCCAACACCTGGCGGCGCGCGGCCGACGTCGCCAGCAGGCTGCCGCACAGGGAT
The DNA here is from genome assembly GCA_030838025.1 of Acidimicrobiaceae bacterium. Taxonomy (GTDB): domain Bacteria; phylum Actinomycetota; class Acidimicrobiia; order Acidimicrobiales; family Palsa-688; genus JALYXV01. Next base: position 2,137 of record JAUTXM010000154.1, on the reverse strand, counting down.
GCCACCAGGACCGCGAAGCGCCAGTTCCACACCGGCTGGGGAGCTGGGCCGACCACGATCCGGGCGATGAGTGCCGTCAGCCCAATCAGGCCGCTCACCGCCAGCAAGACGACGAGGAGGCGTCTTTGCCCGGATACCTGCGGGCCGCGCCGACGGTCGGCGGCACCGAGCACGACGGTTAGCAACGGTGCGGTACCCAGTAGCCACATTTCCAGGTGCGGAAGCGAGACCGTCACCAGACGCTTCGGCCCATAGCCCCGCCAGAGCGTGACCGCCCCCACCCAGTGCCACAGCAATACCGCGGCCAAGCCGCCCAGCATCAACGCGTCGGCCAAGGTGGCCGACGAGACCAGTCGTTTCAATCGGGCGCCGACCACCTGGGGACCGGACATGACATCCATGATCGCCGAGAAAACCGCCACGACGCATCGTGGGTTCGTGCACCCCCGGGGGGCAATGGGGCCTTCTCCTTATTTCGGTCCTGGGACCGTCCCACCGCCACCGGCGTTTCTTCGTGGACCGAAACAGGGAAAATCACCGATGGGAGCGCGTCGGCCGCCATCGTACGGTGCATCGATGAGAGGACTCTGGCGCCGCATGCCGACCGCAGCAGCCGTTCTAGCTGCTGCATTGCTCGTGTCCGGTTGCGCGGGTGGGTGCCCGTCGGCGCCCAGTCCTAGCCAGACGCAGCAACGAGACCACGGCGGCTACACGCTGGGGCTGATGGCGGCGATGCTGGCTGTCTGCCTGATCAGTTGGCTGGCGTCTTATCTGACCTTCCGCCCCCGCAAGGAGCGACCGGCCCGGCCGGTCATGAATGCCATCTACGCCTGCAATGTCCTGCTCGCGATCCTTGGGGTCGGCTTGCCGATGGCGGCGGCATTCGCCTTGGTGAGCGGCGCAGGCTACGAGTCGTGCGGGCCGACCGCCTCGGGCACGCAGGACTACATCGACACGGTTCAGATTCTGGCGGCGTGCTTCTTGCTGGGCGGCATCATCTTCGCCGGTTTGGGGGCAAATGTCTTGATGAGCGGCGTGGGGCGGGACCGCAAATGGGGCGGCGTGATGGCCGCTATCGGGGTGGCGCTACTCGTTCCCGTCACCCTCTTCGCAGTTCTATGATGCCCGTCCCTCCACCCAGCGGGCCCGCCGACCAGGCTGCCCGGCAAGAAGTTCTCGACACATTCGCGGCTCTCTTGGGCCCCGCTCCGGAGGGTTGCCCGGTGCCTGCCCCCACGTCGACGGTGCCCGCGACCGGAGCGATGCCACCCGGCCCCCTCCCGCCGTGGGTGCCGGTCCCGCGCCCCGCACCCGCAGACCAGCGCCGGACCGAGCCGCTGGCAGTGGCGTCGTTCGTCCTGTCTCTCCTATCTCTCGCCGGCACCATCGTTGTTCCGTTGGTGTTCGCGGCGCCAATCATGTCGGTCGCTGGCATAGTGCTGAGCTTTGCCGCCATTGACCGGATCGAACATTCCGGTGGACCCGCTAGCGATTTGGCATTAGCCAAAGCCGGCCGGATCATCACAATTATCACGCTCATCCTCGGGCTCATCGAAACCGTCGCGTTCCTTCAGCTGGTCAGGGCGACGCAAAATCTCTGACCTTTGGCGGGAACGACGCATCCGTACTTCGGGCCAGCCTGCAGCCCCCGGGAGCCGGCCCGTCCGGCGTCACATGACTGCCCTCTCTGCGCACGCGGGAAGGCCCGCTCCAAAGGCGACGCGGTTCGCCATCCAGAAGCCCTTGAACGCATTACCCATCTCGTCCCCCTGACCTTGATCTCTCCGGTCGCACGGCCGGCCGCATCGGCGCTGCCGACGGTGGCGTGCTCGGGGGCGTGTTGGCTCCCGGGGGCCGCGCCGACGGTGGCGTGCTCGGCCCTGACGGCTGCGGGGGTGCGGCACCCGGAGCGGCGGGCTCGGTCGATCGCAGGTATTCGGCCTGGTCCAGGCGATTCGGAAGACAGCCGTGCCAATCATTAGATAGTCCTGAAGCCGACGCGGAGGCGCCGCCCGGACCTGCGGGACGGCGGGACGGCGGGAGCACGCCGCCGCGGTCGTATGAGGCGATGAACAGGATCCGGGAGACGATGAGTGTGGCGTTCTTCTCGAACGATGTACCCGACATCGCTGTCATT
>JAUTXM010000025.1 GCA_030838025.1 Acidimicrobiaceae bacterium | reverse complement strand
ATCGCCCGGCCGGGGAACACCTTCGACGCCCATCGCCTGTTGCATCTCGCTCGGGACCGGGGGAAACAGGACGCCCTGAAGGAACGCTTCCTCGCCGCCGGGTTCACCGAGGGTGCGCCGATCGGCGACGCCGATGCCCTGGCGGCACTGGCAACGGAGGTCGGGCTGCAGCCTGACGAGGTTCGATCGGTGCTCGAGGGCGGCGCCTACGCCGCCGACGTCAGGGCGGACGAACAACGGGCTGCCATGTTGGGCATCTCGGCGGTGCCGTTCTTCGTCGTGGCCGAACGCTACGGCCTGGCAGGCGCCCAGCCGACCGACCTGATCCTGCAGGTGCTCGAAGACGCATGGGCGGAGATGGCCCCGAGTCCGGCTGACGCTCAACCGGAGGCCGCACCGGGCTGCACCGACGACACGTGCGCCATCGCCACCTGACGGCGACACCCCGGCGGGCAAAATCGATCACGGATCTCGACCGCGATCACTTGAGCCCTCTGCCATCTGAGGCCTTTCATAGCACTACATGACCGCCCACGGGCATGTAGTGCTATAAAAGGACGCTCGGGCTCGAACTTCGGGCAGGCCGCAAACGCAACCCGGAACTACAGCTTGCTACTACAGGGCTACGTCGGCGGCCGAAGTGATCCGACTTGGGCGGAGTCGGATCAGCAGCTCACCGGGCACGCCGTTGCGGGCGCCGTAAGCGTCGGCCTGGTCGTCGCCCATGTAGCGTCCGCCGATCACGGCCGCCCAGTGATGCAGGTCGTCCACGTCGTCGGTGATTTCCACTGTGCCCTCGACGATCGCAAAGGCGAACGGGGGCCGTTCGTCATCGACACACAGAGCCGCGCGCGGATCGCGACGGAGATTTCGGCCCTTCAACGATTCAGCGTTGGTGTTGAACACCAGGCTTCGATCGTCAACCACGTACCAGATGGGCGCCACGTGGGCGCTGCCGTCCTTGCGGGTGGTGGCCAGCTTGCCGGTGTGGGGGGGCGTGCTCGCCAGGAAGGCCCAGACCTCGTCGTCGCTCATCGGATGGTACGGCATGCCCATGGCAACCGCCTCCCGGTGACCGATCTTCCCGTCGCGGGGCCCAGCCGGTAGCGTCGGCCAAGATGCGCATCGACGGATCAGCTGCCCTTGTGACGGGTGGGGCGTCGGGCCTCGGAGCCGCCACAGCCCGCCGGTTGGCCGCTGCCGGAGCCGCGGTGACCATCTGTGACCTCGATCGGGCCCGGGGCGAGGCGCTGGCCACCGAGCTCGGTACCACGGCCCGTTTCGTGGTGTGCGATGTGACGGATCCTGAACAGGTCGAGTCGGCGGTCGCGGCCGCGGCCTCCGAGCTCCCGTTGCGGATCAACGTCAACTGCGCCGGCGTGGGCGACGCCATGCGCACGGTCGCCCGCAACGGGGCTCCTCATGACCACGCCCGGTTCGTGAGGATCATCAACATCAACCTGATCGGCACGTTCAACACCATGGTCCACTCCGCGGCCGCCATCGCCAAGACCGCGCCCCAGGACGACGGCGAGCGCGGGGTGATTGTCAACGCCGCGTCCATCGCCGCTTTCGATGGCCAGATCGGTCAGCTGGCGTACGCCACTTCGAAGGGCGGCGTGGTCGGGATGACGCTGCCCGCGGCCCGCGACCTGTCGTCGATCGGGATCCGGGTGTGCGCCATCGCCCCCGGCTTGATGGACACGCCGCTGCTCGGGCTGCTTCCCGAAGACGCTCGCCGAATCCTGGGCGAGCAGGTTCCGTTCCCCAAGCGGCTGGGCGACCCCACCGCCTTCGCCGACCTGGTGGCCCACATCGTCGAGAACCGCTACCTCAACGGCGAAGTGATCCGCCTCGACGGCGCCTTGAGGATGCCGCCCCGCTAGGCCCGGTACCTCGTTCGTCAATGGAGACCGCGGCGCCGTCCATCGGGCGGGGCTGACCCGCAGGTCGAGCCGGTCCGGGTGGCCAGGACCGTGTGTTGCCTCCGCGCTCCGGGGGTGGGCCCGTCGGTTGCGATGAGCCCGTCGTGAACGCCCGGTTCAGGCGATGCGGGTCAGTTCGACGTTGACCTTGAGCCGCTCGACGGGGCTCCCGGTGAAAATTCCCTTCAAGGGAGTGACGTCGGCGTAGTCCCGGCCCCGGGCCACCATCACATGCTGAGGACCGACGAAACCACCCTGGGTCGGGTCGAGCGCCAGCCAGTCGCCCACCCAGGCCTCGACCCAGGCATGGCTCTGGCCGGTGTACACCTGGCCGAGCCCGCCTTCGTCGTCCGGGTAGGGATAGAGGTAGCCCGACACGTACCGGCAGGGGATCCCCATGGCGCGCAGAATGCCCAGCAGGACATGGGCGAAGTCCTGGCACACCCCGCTGCCGGCCGCGAACGCCTCAGGAGCGGACGTCGCGACGGTGGTCGAACCCTTCTGGTAGATCATGTGGTCGTGGACGAATCCGCTGGCCGCCACCGCGGTCTCCAACGGGTTCGCCACCACCGACGAGCGCACGTTGGCCGCCTGCTCGAGCAACGCCAGATCCACCGGCACGTACCACGAGGGGTTCAGCATCTCGCACCAGCGATCCCGCTGTTCCTCGGTCGCCAGCACCTCCCACGACGTGACGTCCGTACACGGCGCGGGTGCCGACGTCTCGACTACCGCCGTTGCGGTGACGGTCAGCTCGTCATGCGGTTGGTGGATGTCGAAGGCGTGGACCATGGTTCCCCAGTAGTCCCAGTACCGAAAGGCGCGCACGGCCGGTCGGATCTCGAGGCGGGCGTCGATCGTCGTCTGGCCGGGAACGCTGAGCGGCGTCATGCGGGCCTCGTTGTACGACGTGGTCACGGTCCCGGTGTACTCGTAGCGGGTCATGTGGTGGACCCGCAGCCGCCACGTCATCGAAGGCTCACCCGGCCTGCCACGCCACCACCCGGGTCTGCCCGAAGTACCGCGCCGCCACGGCGCCCGCCGCCTTCCCGCACAGGGACTGGATGTCCGCCAGCCGCTCCGGAAGGTGGGCCAGCAACTCGTCGCGCCCGCCGAACTCCAACCCGGTGCGGGCCCGGCCCAGCATCCGCCGCGCCTCGTCGTCGAGCCCGGTCCGCCCCGATCGCGGATCCAACTCCGCCAGGCACCGCTCGGCGGTGCTCAAGGCATGGAACAGGGACCGGGGAAACAACCGGTCCAGCAGCAGGAACTCCGCCGCCAGCGAGGCGTCGACCGCTTGATGGTACGTGCGCAGGTACGCCTCGTGGGCCGAGCAGCAGCGCAACGTCGTGATCCATCCCGCCGTGCCCCAGCCCTCCCGGTGGCGAGCCGACAGCAGCCGCGTCGTCATGTCGACGCGCTCGATGCTGCGCCCGAGCACGAGAAACCGCCACCCGTCGTCGCGGCTCATGGTGGAGTCGGCCAGGCCCGCCAGAATCGCCGACCGCTCCTTGATCCAGTCGAAGAACGTGTGGGGGCTGTAGCCGTCGGCCACCTCGCGCGCCCCGGGCAAGGCGTTGTAGGTGGCGTTCAGGCAGCGCCAGGTCTCGGCGGACACGGCCTCCCGTGCGCCGCGGGCATTCTCCCAGGCTGCGGTGATCGCCCCGACGATCGATCCCCCGTACATCGGGTCGTAGGCCAGCAGCCGGGTCACGCTGTCGGCGTCGAGGCGCATCCCTTCCGCCCGGTGCGACACACCCATGACTTCGAGCAGCGCCCGGCACGCCGCCGCCTCGTCGACCTCGGGATCCTCGAGGAGCAGGTGGTAATGCACATCCAGTATGCGTGCCGTGTCCTCGGCCCGTTCCACGTACCGGCCGAACCAGTACAGCGACTCGGCTATACGGCTCAGCATGGCGAGACCCGCGACCCGGCCGCGTTTTCCCCAGATTGCTGTTGTTGCTGCTGCTGCGCCGAATGGGGCGCCATCGGGCCCAGCTCCGGCGGCGGGTTGGCACCGACGATCGGCGGCAGGGGGATCGCGGGCTCGGCGTAGACCACCTCTTGGCGCTGCTCGGTGTCGGTCAGGACCCAAGTGTCCTTGGAGCCGCCGCCCTGGCTCGAGTTGACCACGAAGCTGCCCGCGGGCAGGGCGACGCGGGTCAGGCCGCCGGGCACGACCCAGACGTCGTCGCCGGTGTTGATGGCGAAGGGGCGCAGGTCGATGTGGCGCGGCGCCATGCCTTCGGGGCACTGCGTGGGGCTGGTCGACAGTTGCACCACCTCCTGGGCGATCCAGCCCCGGGGGTTGGCCTGGATCACCGGTCCGAGCGCCGTCAACACCTCGTCGGACGCCTGGGGGCCGATGACGAGGCCCTTGCCGCCCGAGCCGTCCACCGGCTTCAGCACCAGCTGGTCGAGGCGACCGAGCACCGCGGCCATGACGTCGGGGTCCTCCAGCCGGTAGGTGGGAACGTTGGCCAGCACCGCCTCCTCACCCAGGTAGTACCGGATCAGGTCGGGAACATACGGGTAGATCGCCTTGTCATCCGCCAGGCCGTTGCCGATGGCGTTGGCGATGGTCACGTTGCCCGCCCGGGCGGCGTTGAGCAGGCCCGGGCACCCGAGGACGGAGTCGGGCCGGAACTGCAACGGGTCGAGGAAGTCGTCGTCCACCCGCCGGTACAGGACGTCGATGCGGCGCTCGCCCTCGGTGGTGCGCATGTACAAGACGCTGTCGAGGCACACCAGGTCCCGTCCCTCGACCAACTCGACGCCCATCTGGCGGGCCAGGAAC
>JAUTXM010000514.1 GCA_030838025.1 Acidimicrobiaceae bacterium | reverse complement strand
GACGATCCTCGAGCGCCGCGGGATCGCCCATCGCATCGTCCGGCTCCAGCAATACGGGCGTTCCCAGTCCTTGCGGTTGCTGACCGTCGGCGCGGCGGCCAGTGTCGGCATTTCCGCGGTCGGCGGGATTGCTGCGGCTCCGAGCGCCGGCGCGTCGACCGCGGTGGCCGCCGTGTCCACCACGACCGGGGCGTCGGCTGCGCCCGCGGCATCGGCGTACACCGTGGTTCGTGGCGACACGCTGAGCGCCATCGCCCGCCGGGGTGGTACGTCGGTAGCGGCGTTGGTCGCGGCCAACCACATCGCCGACCCCAATCTGATCCTCCCGGGCCAGGTCCTGTCCGTCACCGGTACCGGCGCCGCTTCGACGAACGGCTCCGCTTCGTCCGCGTACGTCGTGCGGGCCGGCGACACGCTGAGCAGCATTGCCCGCGGCCACGGCACGACGGTCGCTGCACTGGTGGCAGCCAACGGCATCGCCAACCCCAACCTGATCCTGCCCGGCCAGGTCCTGTCGCTGCCCGCGGGATCCGGAACAGTGGCGAGCCCGGCCGGCCTAGCGGGGAGCCGCTACGTCGTTCGACCAGGTGACACGCTCTCGTCGCTCTCTCGCCGGTACAGCACCACGGTGGCGGCACTGGTGAGCGCCAACCGGGTCACCAACCCCAACCTGATCTTCCCGGGCCAGTTGCTGACGGTGCCGGCGAGTGGTGGGGCTCCGGCACCCGCCGCGGCGCCGCCCGCAGCGGCGGCTCCCACCGCGGCTCCCACGGCTCCGGCGCCCGTCGCTGCGAGACCGGTGGCTCCGGCTCCGGCTCCGGCTCCGGCTCCGGCTCCCGTGGCTGCGACCCCGGCACCAGCACCCGCTCCTGCTCCGCCCGCGGCCAGCGCCGTTAAGTCAGCCCTGCCGCTGCCCGCCCAGTATCTCCGAGGCGGCTCGGTCGACCAGGGTGTGGATTACTCCGCCCCCGGTGGTACGCCGCTGTACGCCATGGGGCCGGGCAAGATCATCCGCGAAGGGATGTCGGGCTTCGGCCCCGCCTGCCCTGTCCTGCAGATCACCGACGGTCCACTCGCCGGCAAGGCGGTGTACTACGGCCATGCCAGCGGCAACCTGTTCCCGGTCGGCGCCACGGTCGCGGCCGGCCAGCAGATCGCCGTCGTCGGATACGGCATCGTCGGCTTCTCGACGGGCCCCCACCTCGAGGTCGGCTTCTACCCGCCGGGTGGCAGCGGCTCAGGGCGGCCCATGCTCGACTACATCAACGGCGCCGTCGGCCACTCGACCGGGAGCTAACTCAACCAAGGGACAAACCCGCCGTTGGGGCAACAACCCAGTTGCAACCCGGTCGCCCGCCGCCCACCCAACCCCGCACACAAAACGCACCCAGAGCGACAGGTTCGTTCCTGGGTACGGCCCTCGACCCCGGACAAGTAGGTCGGCTCGAGGTTTCTGGTAGGGATCTGGGTCTCTGGTCGGGATCTGACCCCGCCAGGGGCTATCAGATCCTTACCAGAGACCCAGATCCCTACCAAAGGCGGATTAGGCCCGGCCAGGTAGTACTCGACTCCGCCTCGACCCGGCAACCGTCGACGAGGCCGACCGCAGGCGGCTGTCGAAGGGATCGACCAGCACGTCGTCGGTAACACAGATGTCCTCCTCGCGGGCCCGTCCACGCGCTGAGGCCAGGAGGTACGGATTGGCCCCGGGATCGGCCAGCCGAACCTAGATCGCCTGTCGTTGCTCGCCCCGGACCGCCCACCCGGATCACCGCCGAGCGGTTGAGGTGACCCCAGACGATGTCGCTCGAGGGCATCTTGCGACGGCCAACACCCCAACACCTACCTCCCCAATCGACCCGGCCGGCCGCTCGCCGCTGAAGACGTCGCCCGGTGCGGCGGCGGTTTTCCCCCGGACGACTACGCTCCTTAGGTGATGGGGGGACCCAACCTTCGGCGCATCGCCATGTTGGCGGTGGTGGCGGTCACCCTCCTCGCGCTGGGCTGGGGGTCGGCCTCGCTGCTCGGCCGAGAAACCCCCGGCGCCCTCGCCAGTGGGCTGCCGGCCACGTCGGGAATGCCTCTCCTCGCCCCTCGCGGCCTGGCCAAGGTCAGCAACTCGGGCTCGTTGACACCGCGCTCGGACCTCAAGGTGGCGCTGCTCATGCTGTCGGTGTTGGTCGCGGCATCGCTCGCTCGCCGCCGGCCGCAATGGCGGCATCCGGCGAGATCAGGCGCCTGGCCGTCACTCGTCCGCCGTCGCCACAGCATCACCCTTCGGGCTCCTCCCGCGGTTCGCCACCTCTAGATCACATCTGACCGGGCGCGCCTGTGGCGCGTGCCGGCGTGGCATCCGTCAGCGACTCCGCTACCCAAGAACGCAAGGGGCTCGTCATGTCCAGCCGTCATTCTCTTCGCCGCCGTCTTCGCTATCGCTTCGACACCATGTTCGCCCGGGGTACCGGGGCCGTCATCATCTGGCTCGCGGTTCTCACCTTCACCTTCGTCCTGCTGACCGGCGTCGTCCTCTCGGTCGCCGACATCGCAATCCAGCACACCCACCACCCCAGCCTGGTGGAGGGCGTTTGGCAGAACATGCTGCGCGCCCTCGATCCCGCCGTCATGCACGAGGACGCCGGGTGGCCGCTGCGGATCCAATCCTTGCTGGTCGTGATCTTCGGGATCCTCGTCCTGAGTTCGCTCATCGGCCTGGTCGCGAGCGGGATCGACCGCCGGGTGAGCGAGTTGCGCAAGGGGCGCAGCCTCGTCCTCGAAGAAGGCCACACGTTGGTGCTCGGGTGGTCCGAGAAGGTCTTCCCGATCATCAGCGAGTTGGTGATCGCCTACCGGGAGCGCCCGCGCAGCTGCATCGTCTTGCTGGCTCCCCACGACAAGATCGACATGGAGGACGAGATCAGGAGTCGGATTCCCGACCCGGGGCGCACCCGTATCGTGTGCCGCAGCGGCGATCCGTCCAAGCATGCCGACCTGGCGCTGACCAGTCCCTACGACAGCCAGTCCGTCATCGTGCTCGGAAGCAACCATGAAGACGGAGACGCCCAGGTCGTGCGCACCGTCCTGGCGTTGATGGATGATCCACGCTTTGGCGAGCTTCGGGTGGTGGTGGACTGCCTGCACCCCGACACCGCCGAGTCGCTGCGCAGCGTCACCAGCGGGCGGATCACGACCATCGCATCGTCCGACGTGATCGCCCGGATCACCGCCCAGGCATGCCGGCATACAGGTCTGGGCACGGTGTTCAACGAGATCCTCAACTTCGACGACATCGACATCTACTTCCACCAGAGCCCCAGCCTGACCGACCAGCGCTTCGGTGACCTGGTGTTGCGCTACGAGCAGGGAACGGCGATCGGCGTGCGCATGGGCGCCACCGGCCACATCCAGCTGAACCCAGCCGACGACTACGTCCTCCAAGGCGGTGACGCGACAGTGCTGCTGGCCGAGAGCCTGCACGCCGTGGAGTTGCGGCCCGAGGCCGCCCCGCACCCGGCCACCGAGCCAGGCACGGGCGGAGGGCACCAACGCCCGACTCGCATCCTGATCGCGGGTTGGAACCCGCTCGCGCCGCGCATCGTTTCGGAACTCGACAAGTGGGTGGTGGCCGGGTCCTTGGTCCGGGTGCTCATCGACGAATCCCTGGTGTCACCCGAACAGGTCGTCGTCCCAGGCCTGCACAACATCGAGCTGTGCGTGACCACCACGCGGTTGTCGGCGCCGGAGCGGTTGCTCGAACTGGCCACCGAGGAGCGCTACGACCGGGTCGTCGTGCTGTGCTACCGCAGCGGCCTCACCTCCGAGCAAGCCGATGCCCGGGCACTGATGACCCTCCTCCACGTCCGTCAGTTCCGCGAAGCGCACCCAGAGCTGTCCGCATCGATGAGCGTCGTCACCGAGGTGCTCGATATCCGCGACGTCGACCTGGCTCGGGTGGCCGGCGCCGAGGATCTCATCGTGAGTGAGCGGCTCACGGCGCTCATGTTGTCGCAGCTGGCCGAGCTTCCCGACCGCGAGCAGGTGTTCACGGAGCTGTTCGATGTGGCCGGGTCGCAGCTGTGCATGCGTCCGGTCAGCGACTATGCCCAGCCCCGGCCGGGCCTCCCGTTCGGGTCCTATGTCGATGCCGCCCACCGCGCCGGCCACCTGGCCATCGGGTACCGGGCGTCGGGCCCCAACGGCACGGGCCACAGCGTCAACGACGGCAACTGCGACAACGGCGGCAACGGCGGTGGCAGCCACCCATGCGAGGGCATCGTCCTCAACCCGGCCAAGTCGGCCCTGGTCGATCTCCAACCCGACGACCGGATCATCGTGGTGGTAGCGCAGGATTGACCGCTGTGCTGCAATTCCCTCCATGACGGACCGGTTGCGGGTCACCTACCGGGTGCGCGCGCCTGCCGATCAGATCGACGCCCGGGCGCGGGGCATCGCCTTGGAGCAGAGCGTCGAGATGGCCGACAGCGCCATAACCGATCCGTGGGTGCGCGAACACGTGGTCGGTCGCGTCGAGGAGATCACCCCAGAATCCGACCACAGTTACCGGGTCGTGATCGGCCTGTCGGCGCTCACCGTCGGCGACAACCGGGCACAACTGCTGAGCATGCTGTTCGGCAACGTGTCGCTCCAAGGCGACGTCGACCTGGTCGATGCCGACTTCCCGTCGGCCATACTCGACGCCTTCGCCGGCCCCAACCATGGCATTGCCGGGTTGCGCCGCCTGACCAACGCCGCCGTGCGCCCCCTGACCTGCAGCGCCCTGAAGCCCCAGGGGGCCTCGACCGCCGCGCTGTCCGAGTTGTGCCGCCAGCTGGCTGCGGCGGGCATCGACATCATCAAGGACGACCACGGACTGGCCGACCAGATCACATCGCCCTTCGACGAACGGGTCAAGGCCTGTCAGCACGCGGTGGCCGGCAGCGGCACCGGCGCGCTCTACGCGCCGAGCATCGTCGGGACACCCCGCCAGGTCGCCCGACGGCTTCGGGTCGCCACCGATGAAGGCGTCCGGGTCGTGCTCATCGCGCCCATGGTCTACGGCCTGCCGGCATTCGGCGAACTCACCGAGCACCATCCCGACGTGGCCTTCCTCGCCCATCCGGCCTTCGCGGGAACCGGCCGAATCGCCCCGGCGTTGTTGTTGGGCACGCTGTTCCGCCTGTACGGTGCCGACGCCGTGATCTACCCCCACTTCGGCGGCCGCTTCGCCTACTCGCCGGACGAGTGCCGCACTCTGGCCGACGCGGCCCGAGCGCCGTGGCACACGATCCGGCCGGCCCTGCCTGTGCCGGCCGGTGGCATGTCGGTCGACCGGGTCGGCGAGATCGTGGATTTCTACGGGCCCGATGTCATGCTGCTCATCAGCGGCGACCTGCTGGCCAGCCCCGATGTCGCTCGGCAAGCCGAACGTTTCGTCCAGGCGGTGCACTCGTGACCATTCCCCGCTACCGGCCCGAGGGACCGGAGCCGTTCCGGTGGGAGAGCGTCGACGTCCGGGCCTACAAGCCCGACGAGGGCGGCGAGGCGACATTCAAGGACCTGTCCCGCCAGATCCTCTTCGACGACGCCAACCTCGATCACCAGGTCCGGTTCTTCGACATCGAACCGGGCGGTCACACCACCCTCGAACGGCACAAGCACACCCATTCGGTGATCGTGCTCGGCGGCCATGGCCAATGTCTCGTGGGGGACTATGTCTTCGACCTCGGCCCTCACGACCTGGTCGCGGTGGAGCAATGGGAGTGGCACCAGTTCCGGGCCGCCCCCGACGACCATCTCGGCTTCTTGTGCATCGTCAACTGCAACCGGGATCGCCCGCAGCTCCCCAACGCCCCCGACCTCGAACGCTTCACTCGTTACCCCGAGATCGCGGCGTTCCTCGGACTCGGCGACCCCGACACCTGACCGCCGCTCAGCGCGCCAGCGCCGCTCGGATCACCGGACCGATCTGGGCCATTTCCAGCAGGAAACCGTCGTGGCCGACCGAGGAGTGCACGACCTGCAACGGCGGCCGGGCGGCCAGCAGCGCCACCAACTCTGCCTGGAGCCGCAGGGGGTACAGGCGGTCCGAGTCGATCCCGATGACGGTGGTATCGGCCGTCACCCCTCCGAGGGCGGCCGCCAACCCGCCCCGGCCTCGCCCCACGTCGTGATGGTCCATGGCGCGGCTGAGCACCAGGTAGCTGTTGGCGTCGAAGCGGCCGATCAGCTTGGCCGCGTGGTGGTCCAGGTAGCTCTCCACCGCATACCGGCCGCCGCCGAGGGGCTCCTCGTCACCTTGGGGGAGCCGCCCGAAGCGAGCCGCCAGTTCCCCCTCGCTGCGGTAGCTGACGTGGCCGATGCGCCGGGCCAGCCCGAGCCCCCGGTGCGGCCCCTCCCCCGCGGGCCGGTCGTAGTAGTCACCGCCGCACCAGCCAGGGTCGGCCCGAATGGCCTCGGCCTGCACCGCACACAGGGCGATCTGCTCGGCGCTGGCCGCCGCCCCGCACGCCAGCACGACCGCCCGGGCCAGCCGCTCGGGCTGCCCGACCGCCCACTCCAGCACCCGCATCCCGCCCATCGAGCCGCCGATCACCGCCGCCCAAACACCGATGCCCAGATGGTCGGCCAGCGCCGCCTCCACCTCCACCTGGTCGCGGACGGTAATGGTGGGAAAATGGGGGCCATACCGGCGACCGTCGGGTCCGACCGAGGCCGGCCCGGTGGTGCCTTGGCATCCGCCCAGCACATTCGGGCACACAACCCACCAACGATTTGTGTCGAGCGGGCGGCCCGGCCCGATCAGCGGGTCCCACCACCCCGGGGTGGGGTGCCCGGACTCAGCCGCTCCCGCAACGTGGCTGTCCCCGGTGAGGGCGTGGGCCACCAGCACGGCGTTGTCGCCGGTTGGCGAGGGCGTTCCCCACGTTTCGAACGCCACCGTGACGGGGCCGAGCGTCCCACCGGCTTCGAGCGCCAATGGCCGATCGACGTACAACTCGGCGAACTGGCGTCGCCCGGGCGGGTCGCCCGGCTGCCACGCACCAGTGGCGAGGGGCGCCGAAGCCAGATCGGTCAGTTCCATCGTCCGTTTCGCCCGGGATGAGAAGTGACCGTCAGAGGAGCCGGAGTACAACGTGCTGTGTACACGACACTTAGGACTCCGGCCTCGGCCCGCGGGAGCCGTTCCTGCCGGGGGCCGGAGTACAAACTGCTGTGTACACGACACTTAGGACTCCGGCCCACACTCACGAACGCACCGCCCCACCTCGCAACCCACCTCGCCGCCTGCCACACCCATCGATCGGGCCCGCGCCCGGCG
>JAUTXM010000068.1 GCA_030838025.1 Acidimicrobiaceae bacterium | reverse complement strand
CCCAGCCGGTCACCGTGGTGTCGCCGGCCGGCGGCGGCTGCGCTACCGCGGAGGTCGAGATCGCGCCTGACGGCCGCCCGGGCCTGGTACGGGTGTCGGTGGCCTGCGGCGAGGCGCTCGATGAGATCGTGCTGCGGTCCTACTGCATCGGCGCAGCCCACATGGCCCTCAGCTGGGTGTGCAGCGAAGGGATCGCGGTGGACGAAGCAGGCGAGCCCCAGGATCTCACGATCCGTTCGTTCGGCATCCTCCGGGCGATCGACACCCCGCCGATCGACGTGACGATCGAGCCCTCGATGGGTCGGCCAGTCAACGGCAGCGACGCCGTTTTTGCCGCCGTGGCCGCCGCGACCTGGATCGCTCAAGGGCGCCCCGGAACGTGGCCGACCATGCGCGGACACTTCAAGTAGCGAAGTACCAGTACCGCCGGGCGCTTTCTGTGCGGATCCGAGCGAACGTGTCGATTCGAGGTACGCACATGGTCTCGAATCCAACACAAAACGCGGAATCAGCGCAGGGACCGAGCCCCCGGCCAGAATTCGTAGGTGGTGCCCGCAAAGCACCCATACGTGGACCGACCCCCCAAGCCCGCTAGGGTCACGCCCCGGATGGCTTCTGACGCAAGCAACGCCCCGAAGCCGGTCGGCCCGTATTCACCGATCGTGCGGGCGGGGGACTGGCTGGTGTGCAGCGGCCAGCTAGGGTTGGCGAGCGGACAGCTGGTCGACGGACTGGCAGCCCAGGTGACGCAGGCCCTGGCCAACGTCGAAACCCTCCTGACGTCACAAGGAGCGTCGTTGACCGATGTGGTCAAGACCACGGTGTTCCTGACCGACATGGCCGACTTCGGAGCCATGAACCAGGCCTACGCCGCCGCCTTCGGCGACCATCGGCCGGCCCGTTCGGCCTTCGCCGTCGCCGGCCTGCCCCTGGGCGCAGCGGTCGAAATAGAAGTGTGGGCCTTCACCAATTCGGGAAGGTCTGGATCGTGATCATCGGAGCCCTCGTCGTCGCTGTTGTCATTGTGTTTGCACTGCCCATCGCGTTCTTGATGAGCGGGACCCTGGGGGCCATCACGATGGGCTACCTCTTGAAGGAAAACGCCGAGGCGACCCACTCGAAAAGCGAACTCATCGAGACCAACGTTTGAGGCTTGAGCCGGGTGATGGCCGGCCTGAAGGGGTCAGGCCTGGAACCCCTCCAGTAGGGCGACCGGCAACCGGCGGGGACTTTTCCCAGCGATGTCTTCAGACGACCTTCAGACGATCTTCAGACGCCCCAGCGGCTCTGGCCGAAGCGGTAGCCGACCGATCGCACGGTCGAGATCAAGTTGGCGTGTTCCTCGCCCAGCTTGGCCCGCAGCCGCCGGATGTGGACGTCGACGGTCCGGGCGCCGCCGTAGTACTCGTAGCCCCACACCCGGCTGAGCAGGGTTTCCCGAGTGAACACCTTGCCCGGATGGGTGGCGAGGAACTTGAGCAGCTCGTACTCCATGTACGTGAGGTCGAGGGGCCGGCCGCCCACCGCCGCCTGGTAGGTCTCCAGGTTGAGCACGAGGGGGCCGTACTCGACCAATTCGGGCCGGGTACCGCGGCCGGTGCGCCAGAACAGGTGCGCCAAGCGGGCCTCCAGCTCCCGGGGGTGGAACGGCGCCAGGCAGAAGTCGTCGAACAGGTCCTCCCGCAGTTCGAGCTCGGTCAGCTGGGCGCCGGTCGCCAAGAGCAGGACGGGCTCGAACGGCAGGTCCCGCTTGCGCAGCGCCCGGCACAAGGCGAAGGCACCCTCGGCGTCTTCGTCGGCCCCGATGATGGCGCCCGACCAGCCGTCCTCCGGTTCGAGCCGGTCGGCGGCCTCGGATGATCCGGCAGCCTTCCAGGGATAACCCGCCAGGTCGAGCGCCTGCGCGAGCGCGGGCGGAGCGGGGTCCGGGAAGATGAGCAAGGGCTCCATCGGTTTGATTGTTCGCGGTCCTACAACGAGGTCAGGTAGCGTCGCAACTCGAATGGTGTGACCTCCGCTTTGTAGTCCGCACACTCGGCCCGTTTGTTGCGGATGAACCACTCGAAAACGTGCTCGCCGAGTGTTTCGGCCATGAGCTCGGAGTTCTCCATGGTGCGGATGGCGTCCGAGAGCGAACCGGGCAGCGACTCGATGCCCTCGGCCAGGCGCTCCTCGGTCGTGAGCTCGTACAGATTGGCGGCCGCCTCGGGGGGGAGTTCGTAGCCCCGGTCGATGCCCGCCAGACCCGCAGCCAGCATGACCGCGAAGGCCAGATAGGGATTGGCGGCCGAGTCGGCGGCCCGGTACTCGATGCGGGTGGATTCCTTCTTGCCCCGCTTGGTGGGAGGCACCCGGATGAGGGCGGAGCGGTTGTTGCGGGCCCAGGAGACGTAGGTGGGCGCTTCGTAGCCGACGATGAGGCGCTTGTAGGAGTTGACCCACTGGTTGGTGACCGCGGTGATCTCGTGGGCATGGTGCAGCATCCCCGCGATGAAGCGGCGGCCGGTCTCGGAGAGGTGGTACTCGTCCGCCTCGTCGTGGAAGGCGTTGGTGTCGCCGTCGAAGAGCGACAGGTGGGTGTGCATCCCCGATCCCTGCACACCTGCCAGGGGCTTGGGCATGAAGGTTGCGAGGACGTCCTTGGAGGCCGCAATCTCCTTGACGACCTGGCGCACCGTCATGACCGTGTCGGCCATGGTGAGGGCATCGGTGTAGCGCAGGTCGATCTCGTGCTGGCTGGGCGCATCCTCGTGCTGGCTGTACTCGACGGGGATGCCCATGTCCTCGAGGGTGATCACGGTCCGGCGCCGCAACTCGGTCGCCTTGTCGGCGGTGGTGAGCTCGAAGTACGACCCGTGGTCGAGGGGCTCCGGGGGCTCGGAGCCGGCGTCGTCGCCCGGCTTGGGGAGCGGGAAGTAGAAGAACTCCAGCTCCGGGGCGCAATAGAACGAAAAGCCGTGTTCCCGGGCCTTGACCAGGGCCCGGCGCAGGACGTGGCGGGGGTCACCCTCGAAGGGGGTCCCGTCGAGGTTGGCGATGTCGCACACCACCCGGGCGACCGGTTGGCCGTCGGCCAGGTAGGGCAGGAGCTGGAACGTCTTGGGATCCGGGTGGGCGAGGACGTCGCTTTCCTGGACCCGGCTGAAGCCGTCGATCGCCGAGCCATCGAAGGTCATGCCTTCTTCGAGGGCGTTCTCCAGCTCCGCGGGCGTGATGCTGAAGGTCTTGGCGATGCCGAGCACGTCGGTGAACCAGAGTTGGATGAAACGCACGCCTCGTTCTTCGACGGTGCGCAGGACGTAGTCGGCTTGGCGTTCCATGGTCCGTCTAGTCTCGCAGGCTGCATCCGTGCTAGGACAAACCAGGACTTGGTTTCACAAGCAGTTCACGGAGACGCAACGGACTCGACATTGGCCCGGAACAAGCTCCAAACTGGCCGTTTCTTGGGAAGGGAGACACGACTGTGCAACAGCGCACCCCCGCGGAGGTCCTGAGCCTCGTCGAGAGCGAGGGGATCGACATCGTCGACTTCCGCTTCTGCGACCTCCCCGGGCTCATGCAGCACTTCTCGGTTCCGAGCCATCAGCTCACCGAGGATGGCTTCGAGGACGGGTACGGCTTCGACGGCTCGTCGATCCGGGGCTTCCAGGAGATCCAGGAGTCCGACATGCTGCTCATGCCGGACCCCGACACGGTGGTGATCGACCCGTTCCGCCAGCACAAGACGCTCAACCTCAACTGCTTCGTGCGTGATCCAGTCACGGGAGAGTCGTACTCGCGGGACCCGCGGTACGTGGCCCAGAAGGCCCAGGACTACCTGGTGTCGACCGGGATAGCCGACACCGCGTACTTCGGGCCGGAGGCGGAGTTCTACATCTTCGACGACGTGCGTTTCGACCAGAACAGCCACGAGGGGTTCTATTCGATCGACTCGGTCGAGGGCATCTGGAACTCGGGCAAGGACGAAGGGCCCAACTTGGGGTTCAAGCCCCGGTACAAGGAGGGCTACTTCCCGGTTCCGCCGATGGACCACTACCAGGATCTGCGCTCCGAGATGATCATGGTGATGGAGCAGTTGGGGATCGAGATCGAGGTCCAGCACCACGAGGTCGGAACCGCCGGCCAAGCCGAGATCGACATGCGCTTCGACAAGCTCTTGATCATGGCCGACAAGCTGATGCTCTATAAGTACGTGGTCAAGAGCGTCGCCCGTAACCACGGCAAGACGGCCACGTTCATGCCCAAGCCCATCTTCCAGGACAACGGGTCGGGCATGCACGTGCACTCCTCGCTGTGGCGGGGCGGCGAGCCGTTGATGTACTCCGAGCTCGGCTACGCCGGGCTTTCGGATCTTGGCCGGTGGTACATCGGCGGCCTGCTGGCCCATGCGCCCGCAATCCTGGCGTTCGCCGCCCCCACGACCAACAGCTACAAGCGGCTGGTGCCGGGCTACGAGGCGCCGGTCAACCTGGTCTACAGCCAGCGCAACCGTTCGGCCGCCTGCCGGATCCCGCTGTACTCGAAGAGCCCCAAGGCCAAGCGGGTCGAGTTCCGCTGCCCCGATCCGTCGGCGAATCCGTACCTGGCGTTTTCGGCCATCCTTATGGCCGGCTTGGACGGAGTGCAGAACAAGATCGAGCCGCCCGATCCGGTGGACAAGGACCTGTACGACCTGCCGCCCGAGGAGCTGGCGCAGGTGCCGCAGGTGCCCGGGTCGTTGGAGGAGAGCCTGGCGGCGCTGGAGTCGGACAACGCGTTTCTGAAGGCGGGCGGGGTGTTCACCGACGACCTGATCGAGACGTGGGTCGCGTACAAGCGCGAGCATGAGATCGACCCTGTGCGGCTCCGGCCGCATCCTTGGGAGTTCATGCTCTATTACGACATCTAGTGGTCTTGGCCCCGGCCGCTGACCTGGGAGTTAGTGGCGAGAGGTCTGGACCAGGACGCGCGAGGACGCGGAACCACCCAGCTCAGCATCAATGGAAGCGCTAGTTCGGTCCTCTTCGTCAGCGAACCACGTGCTCGTAGATGTCGACTGTCGGACCTCGCCTGTTCATCGTCGGCGCTCCGAAGGGCTCGCCCATCCCCGAGCTACCATCAGCTAGCCACGGCGGGCCTTGGGAGCGCCGCGTGACCGGCTGGGGGTTTCAGCCCCACGTGAGCGTCGGAGCCGTCCTGGAGGGGCTCACGACGGAGCCTGAGGACTCGGAGCAGATTCGTGGCCGGTGGGGACACCTCCTGCCCGAGGTGCCACCCGGCGACAACTACCTGCACTTCACCGCGAAACGAGGCCACCCAACTCCAATATTCGAGTGGCGCAGCCGCTACTGGTCGTTCCTGCTCAAGCTGGACCCGACACGGCCATCGCCCACAATCCAGGCGCAACCGGGCCCCAACGTCGGTCCGTTCCACTGGGACAATCGGCGCCTCCGGGTCGCCGAGGTCAAACGCCTGTCACCTTCCCTGACGACTTCACCCTGGTCGGCTCCCGATCGTCGGTACAGTCGCAGCTCGGCAACTCGGTACCGCCGCTGCTCGCTCAACGCGTCGCCGAAGCGGTCGCCGAGACCATGTGACTGCAGTCGAGCCTTGTGTATGCGCACTCCTAAGTGCGGAGTGACCGTCGGTACCGTCGGAACGCACCCGACCGTGGGGATGCCCTTCGAACTTGCTGACAAGAACATTGGGGCACGAGGTTCATCTGTGGCCATCACCCCTGGTCAGTGGACCGCCGGCAGGAGTTCATGCTCTACTACGACGTCGAGTCGCCTGGCCGCGGCCGCCGACCTTTCCCAGGGCTCTCCTTGGTCGGCGGCCCCGGTGTCGGCGGCCCGCTCGTTGCTGGCTGGCCGCGGGGCGGGGGATCGCCCATGAGTTGGGACGTGTTCGCATTCGTCGCACCCAAGGATCTCCGCCGTATGGAGGAGCTGCCGACGGGCTACCAGATGCCCGCCATGGGTTCACGTGACGAGTTGATCGGAACGATTCGCCAACTGGCACCCCAGGTCGACGAGTCCGATCCCGAATGGCTCGTCGTCCAAGGTCCCGACTACCTCGTGGAGGTCAGCCTGGGCAGCGAGTTGAGCGTGGACAGCTTCATGTTCTTCGTCCGCGGCGACGCGCCGAGCGGCGTCCGAGTCGAGAGCGGCGCGGTTCGCCTGATGTTGGCGATCGCTGATTCCGTCGGAGCCACCCTGTTCGATACGTCTCGAGGCACCTTCCTGACGGCGTCCTGATCGGGAACGCCGCCACAGCCCGGTCGCGCCGCCGATCTTCGCCCGCCCCCCGGCAACTGCATTCCGCGGTTCGCCCGGTGTACCCCGCCCCCCGTCAACCATGGAGCGAACCTGAGCGGAATGCGGTATGCCGGGCTGACAACTCGACGCTTCGAGACCCGCCTCTGACCGATTTGGGGGCCTACGCTGCCGGCTGGCCAGACACAACTGGACGATCGGGGGATGGCGATGGCAGGCAACAAGGGACTGCTCGGCGAGTTCAAGGACTTCCTCCTCCGCGGAAACGTGGTCGACCTCGCCATTGCCGTGATCATCGGTACGGCCTTTGGGTTGGTCGTGAGCGCCTTGGTCAAGGACCTCCTCACGCCAATCGTGGCCGCCGTGTTCGGGAAGCCGGATTTCTCCAACCTCACCTTCACGATCAACCACAGCCGGTTCCTCTTCGGTGATTTCATCAATCAGGTGATCGCATTCCTGTCGGTCGCGACCGCGGTCTTCTTTGTCGTCGTGAAGCCGGTCAACCTGCTCGCGGAGCGCCGCCGGCTGGCTCCTGAACCAGAGAGTTCGGACCGCCCATGCCCGGAGTGCCTGAGCCAGATCCCGAAGGCGGCCCGCCGTTGCTCCTACTGCACAACCGAAGTGGCGCCGCTGGCGTGACCTCGCGAGGTGCGGGGCGTAGATGTGCGACGCCTGAAACATCCATGCCGGTTTCGATGTCGTCAATGGTTGGTAAAACGTGGCGTACGGCGGCGGGCCTCGGACGGGCGACCGGCATCGGCGGCTCGGAACGCCCCCCAGGTCCGTTGCCGTGTCAAGCTGGTCAACAACACTCTCGCTGGTTGCCTGCCAGGCCGGGGAACGGTCAGCGCTCGGAGAGGGAGGGTGATCTAGCCCCGGCCCGACACGGTGGCTCCCGACCCGGGGTCTCCCTCGCGGTCGACGGTGCCAGTGGCTTCGTCGTCGAGGTCGTCAGTGTCGAAGTCGTCAGTGGCGAGGTCGTCCTCGTCGGTCTCGAAGTCGTCAGAGCCATCGAGCTCGAGTTCCGGCCGTGACGCACGGATCCCGATCAGGGCACCGATCGCGACGCCGAGCCCGAGCCCGAGGGAGATGACAACGGTGACACGATCCACCGAGAGGGAACCGCCAAACGGCGCCTGGGAACGCGACAGCACCGTAATGTCCAGCAGCCCGGTGAACAGCGCAGCCGAACCACCGGCGAATACCGCGGCATACAAGCCGTCGACCCGGCGGCGCATCAGCAGCCAGGCGGCGACGATCCCGAGTGCCCACCCGACGAACGAGTAGAAGCTGCCCGAGAAGAACTGCTCGAGCCGGTACACGAAGCTGCCCGACCAGAACCAAGCGATGCCGACGGCGTGGTACACGTCGTTGACCGTCACCACCAGGAGGGCCACGGCGAGCGGTACGCCCCACGCACCCAACAGTCCGAGCGCCGCTCCCAGCGCCGCAAGAGCCAGCGCCACCAGCAGCCATGGGAGGGGGCTCGAGCCGGGAATCCATGTGTAGTTGCCCTTCACGGTGATCGGGGTCGATCCCTGGGTCATCGTGATCACCCAGTCCGCTTCCTGGTGGATTTTGTTGGGTGACTGCGCCACGTCGGGCGGGAGTTGGCTGCCCATGAAATGAGCTCGATGGTCGTGCCAGCGCGTCGTCTGGCCGGAGGAGATTTTCTTCCACTGCGGCGGGCCGTCCTTGTTGAGCCCGGCGGGAAACGAACACCCGGTCCGACTGCAGTTCAAATATGTGGCGGGCGATTGCAAGTTCTCGAAGACGCCCTGAGGCCCGACCCGAAGATATGGCTCGCCCTCGTAGCCGAACACGAGGACCTCGGGGCCGTGGTTGATCAGCTCGATCCTGCTTCCGCCTTCGACCAGCTTGACCGTGAGTCCCGGCAGTGCCGGCGTGACGCTGGTAAGTACCGATTTCCAGTTGGTTGCGCCCACTCCCGACACAGTGTGTGCTGACGCCGGCTGAGCCGGCAGCAGCACGAAGCCCAGCACGGTTGCCAGCATCAACGCCGCTCGTTTCACCAGGCCCATTCTGATGGCTGGCAACTCGATCAGGGAGTCGAGGACGGGTTCGCGGTGCTGACGTCGGCGGCCGACCGCCGGCGAATCGCCAGCAACGCCACGACGAGCCCCGCGGCGCCGACGACGATGCCGATCACGCCGAGGGTGCTGGCTGCCGAGACCGAACTCTTCTTTGCCAGCTTTGTCACGTCTACCGTCGATCCTCCTGTCCCCGCAGCGCTGCCGTCCGTGGAGCCGGTCAACGTGAGAATCGGTGTCGGGTGGTCAGGCGCGGCTTGGCCCGCCACGACGGGGTCGATCCACCGCACGACGGTGCCATCGCCGTACGTCTGGACGACCTTGAATACCGACTGATCGGTGTCGGTCGGTAGTCGCTGGACCAGCACCGGGAACTCCTGGAACTGGCCGGGTCCGGTCCCGCCGCCACTGGCAGCGGTCCAGACAATCTCGCTCACCGCCTGGGTCACGGGTCCGTCGTCGGTCGGCACTGGCGGGTTGAGTTGGACCTCGGTGACGGTGGAGGTCCAACCGGCGACAGGTTCGACCGCCACGCCCAGGAGGGGGTGGTCGGTCGGGAAGGCAACATCGATCTTCACCACGTTCGCCGTGCTCACCTCATTCGGCACTCGGAACCGCATGGTGATTTCGCCGCCCTTGGGCGCCGTTTCGGGGTCGGTGGTCACGTGCGCCACGGCGGGTGCTGCCGACGCGAGCAGCATCACCGTGCACAGCGCCATTCCCGCGAGAAATCTGAGTCTCATTGTCGTGGCAGTCGTTGGGCGCTCGTCAAAAGTTCCGGAGGTCAACGCATGTGAACCCTGACCGGTGTCGCGTTGAACTCGTCGAACTCGGTCGTCCGGACGGTGATGTTCAGCGTCCAGGTGCCCCGAAGCGGAACTTGGAAGCCCCCGACGAGGAAGTGCCCGGCACCGCCTTTCTGCAATGGGACGTTGAGGTTGGCAATCCCGGCAGATGCAAGGCTCATGGACGCCGTCACTTCGGGCACGTCGAGCTGGCCGCCGTCGGCGCTCAGTGTGTAGAGGTGGATGGCAACCGGTCCGGCTTTGGCCGGGTCGACCACGACATCGACCAGCACATTCGGGCCGGCATGAACCTCAGCCGAGAATGGCTTGCTCAGCGCCTGGCGGGCGGGCTGGGCGTTGACGAGTACTGCGGAAACCGCCACGATCACGGCGGCCAGGAAGACCTCGACGAGGACGGTCTTGCGCAGGTCGGATTGCCGTTGCGCCTTGGTCCGCCGCCTGACGGGCCGGCTCCGCTGCCCGCCGCCTGCGCCCCACGTCGCACGCTTGGCGGTCGGCGCGGCCATGGCTCCGGGGCCGGGGCCGGGGCCGGGCGAACCCGGGCGGGCCGTTGCCGTCGGTGACGCACCGTCTGCACGGTCCGCCGCGGCAACGGCTGTCGCCGTGGCGCCGGTGGTCGTCGGCGCGGCCGAGTTGGCGGGCGGCGCAGCTGTCGCCGGTGCAGTGGTGGTAGGTGCGGCGGAGGTCGCCGGGGGAGCGGACGTCGCCGAGGCGGTGGCGGTGGGTGCGTCGGGCATTGCCGGGTGAACGGACGTCGCCGAGGCAGTGGCGGTGGGTGCGTCGGACCTCGCCGGGTGAGCGGACGTCGCCGAGGCAGTGGCGGTGGGTGCGTCGGACCTCGCCGGCACGGCAGCTGTTGCCGCTTCGGTGGCGGTGGGTGCGTCGGACCTCGCCGGCTCGGCAGCTGTTGCCGCTTCGGTGGCGGTGGGTGCGGCGGCTGTTGCCGGGGGAGCGGACGTTGCCGGCGCGGTGGCTTCGAGTGCGGTGGTCGTCGCGGGTGCGGCGGCTGTGGCGGGTGCGGCGGTTGTCGCCGACCCGACCGTTGTCACGGGCGCCGCCGTTGGTGTCGCGGCTGACGTCGCCGGTGTCGCGGCCGTCGCGTGGGATGGCGCCGAAACGGCGGCGCTCGCCCGGGTGACGGCGGCCGGCCTGGGTCGACCGGCCGCCAGGAACGGCACGTGCAGAGATCCGTGGATCAGGCGCCGGCTGCGCGACGCCACCGCGATCAGGACCACGAAGATGATGGTCTTGGCCAGTACGAGGCGGCCGAAGGTCGTCGTGGTCACCGCTGACAGGCTTCCGATCTGTCGCCAGGCGGCGAAGCCACCGGAGACGGCGATGGCCAGAACCGAGATGAGGGCCCACTGCGAGAAACGACGGGCTACGGTCGCCAGAGGGCTTGGCCCTTCGTTGCCGCTCCTGCGGATCAAGACGGTAACCGCCAGCATCGCCAAACCACCCACCCACACCGCCGCCCCGGCCAGGTGCACCAGGTCGAACGGGATAGCCAGCGCCACCAGCGATCCGGCTGCGGCGTGCCCCGCAAGGCCGGGGGTGACCAGCAAGCCACCCGCAGTCGCGACTCCTACCCAGCGCCACCATCGCGGCAGGGCTGCCGGAGCGAACAGGCGCCGTACGAGCGGCACCGCGGCGAGTACCAGAATCAGCAGCCGGAGCAGGTACACCTCGCCGAAGCGTGTCCGGAGCACCTCCCACGCGACCGCGGGCGAGAACATCTTTGACAGCGGGAGACCGCCTCCATAGGCCCCCTGCAACCCGATCGCCAACGCCGTGGTGACGATCGCCCCGACCAGGCCGGCCAACAGCAGGCGCTGTGCCCGCGGGTCGCTGCGGCCCTCAGGCCATGCCCCGACCACCAACGCGGCGCCGCCAATCAGGACGAAGAGGGCCAGGAACGACGCAAAGCGGTCCGCCCCGAAGAGCACACCAACGCTCCGGCTGCCGCCACTCGTGGCCAGCAAACGGGCCGCCTCGACCCTCGTGGCCTCGGCCGATGTGGCCTTGTCGGAGCCGATCAGGAAGGTGAATGCACCATGCACAGGATGCGAGTCGGCTGAGATCACCCGCCAGGTGACGACGTAGCCGCTGTCGGCGAGACTCTTCGGAATGTTGATTGCGACCGCCCGCCCGTCGCCATTCGGGTGGTAGGCACCCCCCGTGTCGACCCGTTTGCTGGACGAGTCGAACACCCGGATGGCGCCGAACTGGATCTCGACGGCCTCGCCGAAATGCAACACGACGGTCCCGGGCGAGCGGGCGAGCACGGTGCCCGACGCGGGGTCGGTCGACTGAAGCACGGCATGGCCGAACGCCGGCATCGCCCACCCGGCCACGGCCACCGAGGCCACCGCCAAGATAAGTACGACCCGACGCCGCACGCATCTCATGCCGGTCTCGGGGCGTGGATACGCGGCGTCCGCCCGGCTTGTACGTCCCGCGCCAGCAGCCACAGCAGCCCGAGGCCGACGAACGCCAGACCATGAGGCGCCTCGGCCGCCGCCTGGGTTCGTCCCGCCGAGATGTCCAGTGCCGTCGTGAGCGCCAGTCCGGCCGCCAGCGCGGCGACGAGCGGGAGCATGGCCGCAGCCCGGCTGGGGCGTAAGGCGACGACCAACAGGCCGACGGCCAGCGCCAACGCCCAGGAGCCCTGCTCATGGGCGATGTGTACCGAGGCGCCGGGATCGTTTCCCAGTAGTGCGGGAACCGCCAGCATCAGTTGGGCGCCCGACACCAGCAGGAGGCCCAGTCGACCGACGAAAACTGGCGAGGGCCGTGTGGTGGAGAACCCCCCGGCGACGACTCGTGTCCGGATCGGCGGTGGGGCAATGGCGGTCATGATGGCGGCGGTGAGATCCGGCACTGGTTCCGCCAGACCGACGCGAGTCGATCGGGTGACCGAGGTTGCCGCTTCCGCCCACGCCCGACACTGCGGGCACGTCTCCAGATGAGCATCGACCCTTGTGGTACCGATGCCGCCGTCCTCGCCGTCGATTCGAGCCGAGAGTGCCTCCCGGTAGTCACTGCAGTCCATGTCTGATAGTCGCTGCCCGTGCGCACCAAGTTCCATCCTCTCCGGCGCCTGCCCCTCGGCCGGATGTCCTTGCACAGTGAGTGCCATAGCCTGGCAGCCATGGACGAGGTCACCGGCTTCGCCCTGGACGCTGCCGCTGGTGACCGCGTTGCGTTGCAACGACTCGTGCGCGCCACGCAAGCCCAGGTATGGCGATTCTGCGCCCACCTCGGTGATGCCGGCAATGCCGACGACCTGACCCAGGAGGTTTATCTTCGGGCTATCAAGGCCTTGCCTCGTTTCCGTGGCGACTCCAGTGCACGAACCTGGCTGCTTGCGATCGCCCGGCGCACAGTGGCCGATCACATCCGCACGCAGCGGCGACGCCGGGCAACGACGGCCAGGACGATGACGACGGTGACAACCAGCGCCTCCTCGGTCGCCGCTCACCCAGACGAGCAGGTGTTGCTGCGGACCGTCATCGGACAGCTGCCCCAGAACCGTCGGGCGGCGTTTGTCCTCACCCAAGTGCTCGGTCTGTCCTACGCCGAGGCGGCCGAGGTCTGCCGCTGTCCGATCGGGACCATCCGGTCACGCGTCGCTCGAGCCCGGGCCGAACTGGTGGCCGCGATCGGCGGGGACGGTGAGGCCGGTGGCGATCGCTCCTCGTTCCAGCTCGGAGGCTGACCGCGCCGGTAGCCCCAGTCGCCTCGACGAGCACTTAGCCACCTGGCTCGGCGAATGGCCACCCACGGGCGACGTGGTGGTCACCACCTCGCCCGGCCGGGTGGAACCGGGATGGGATGGCCGGGTTCACTCGGTGCTCGGGATCAACAGCCCGATGGGAGCGGTGCTCTCGGTTCCGCCCAGCATCCTGGCAGAGGCCCGAAAGGTGGCCGCCAGTGGCGGCCGCGAGGCGATCGGCGACCACCGGGGTGGGCGGTTGGGGCCGCCCAATGCCCGCCTGCGCGCGGGTGGGTTTCGGTGGTCCGGCTCGCCCGCGACCCCCGAGGTCCTACGGGATGCCGGGATCTGGGTGCCCGCAGACGACCCCAGGGTTCCGGCCTGGCTGCGCCCCTTTGGTGGCGAGGTCCTCGTCGCCCTCGTCGACGGCAGCTATGCCGCGGGCGTGGGCATCAAGCGCCACGACCGCTTCGGCCGGGAGCTGGCGGTGGGCACCGAGGAGCGCTTCGCCGGTCAGGGGTTGGGTCGCCGCCTGGTGGCTCAAGCGGCCCGCCGGGTGATCGCCGAAGGGATGGTTCCCACTTACCTCCACGACCCGCGGAACACGGCGTCCGCCAAGGTCGCCGAGGCCGCCGGTTTCCCCGATCTCGGTTGGCAGATCCTCGGCCTGTGGCCCTGAAGCCACGTCGACAACGCTGCGGCCTGCGGCGGCGGATCGCAAACCGTCGTGGTGACAGGGGTCTCGACTGCCGCTCAGGCGGCCCGGGGGGCGGCACGGCAGCGCCAGCAGGGGTGGCCGGAGTACAAAGTGTCGTGGGGACGACAGTTTGTACTACGACCCCCGCCGGCTGACGACCCCCGCCGGCTGACGACCCCCGCCATGCGCCAACCACCCCTACCACCCGAAAGGCGCTAGGCGAGGACCCGCTTCTTGAAGCCCGCGATGCCCTGCCACAGCAACACGGCGCAGATGGCGAGCAGGACCGGGTAGATGACATACAGGTGCATGTGCGACGTCGTCGTCAACGCCGCCCGGAAGCCCTCGGTCACGTAGATCAACGGGTTCACGAGCACCAGCGTCTGCAGCCACGGAAACCCGAACACCTTCACGTGCTGCAGCGCCGTCCACGTGTAATACGTCCCGCCCAGGAACGTCATGGGCAACACGATGAAGCCGAACATGGCCGAGATGTTGCGGGGCTCGACGCGCGTCCCGAGCACCAGCCCGAAGGCGGCGCACATCACGCACGCGATCGGCAGCAACGTCACCAGGATCGGCCAATGAATCGCCAGATGCGCGGTCACACCCTTGGCATGCACGAACCGGGCCACGGGGAACACGATCGCGGCGGCGATCAGCCCCTGCACGGCGCCGGCGGTGACCTTGCCGACCGCGACCAGCGAGACCGGCATGGGCGCCAGCACCCGGTCCTCGATCTCCTTGGTGTACCCAAACTCCGTCGCCATCGGCAGCGCCACCGACATGATCCCCTGGAACATGATCGAGATCCCGATCACGCCCGCGATCAGCACGCTGGCGAAGGCCGACTCGCCCGCCGTCCCGCCCGAACTCCCGATCCCCTGCCCGATCTGGGGAAACACATACAGGAACACGAACACCAACAGGAACGGCTGGATGATGGTCCGGCCGATGAACTCGCCCGCGTTCTTCTTCAACACCGTCAGGTCCCGCTGCATCAACGCGAGGAACGCCTGGCGGCTCGCCAGCGCAGCCGTCCGGCCCCGCTTGGCCCCGACATAGGAAGGCACCACAGGACCCGGCGACGGTGCCTCGGGCGCCGGCCCGGCGACGCCATCGGACCCACCAGCGCTCACCGCATTCACAGTGTCGGTCATCAGTCCCGTAGTTCCTTTCCGGTCAGGTTGATGAAGACGGTCTCAAGTGTGGGCTCGGCGACGGACAGGTCCTGCACGCTGAACCCCGCCTTCTCGGCCGAGGTGACGATCGGCGGCACCACGCTCGACGCCCCCTTCACGTGCACGTGGAGGCTGCCGTCGACCTGGTTGACCGACGTCACCCCGGCAACCTCTTGCTCCAACAACATCGCAAGTGCGTTGAGGTCGCCCGACGCGTGCACCGTCACGATCGAGTCGGCACCGACTGATGCCTTCAGACCCGCCGGTGTGTCGAGGGCGAGGATTTTCCCATGGTCCATGATTGCCAACCGGTTGCAGAGCTGGTCGGCCTCCTCCATGTAGTGCGTGGTGAGGAGGATGGTCTGGCCGGCCCGGTGTAGCTCGCCCAGGATCTCCCAGAGGGCGATCCGGCTCTGCGGGTCCAGGCCCGCCGTGGGCTCGTCGAGGAACAAGATGTCCGGCTTGTGCAGGATCGACCTCGCCACCATCAGGCGCTGCGCCATCCCGCCCGAGAGGGCGAAGACCGACGCCTTGGCCCAGTTGGTCAGGTGGAACTGTTCGAGCAGCTGGTCGGCCGCCGACTTCGCCTCCTTGCCCGGCATGCCGAACAGCCGCCCGTGGTAGTACAGGTTCTCCCACACCGTGAGCGCCCGGTCGAGCGTATTCTGCTGGGTGACCACGCCGATCACCTGCTTGGCCAGGGCGGGGTGGGCGACCACGTCGATCCCGCCCACGATCGCCTGGCCCGAGGTCGGGATGACCCGGGTCGTGAGCATCCCCGCGGTGGTCGTCTTGCCTGCACCGTTGGGTCCGAGGAGGCCGAAGATCTCGCCTCGCAGGACCGACAGGTTGAGGCTGTCGACCGCCTTGAAATCGGTGCCGGGATACACCTTGGTCAGGTCGATGGTGCGGATGACCTCGTCGGCCACCTCGCCTGGGGCCGCCGGGGTTTGGCTATCCAGCTGCGTCGTTGACATCAGCCTCCTCCGTGAAGTGGTCGCGGATGCGGTTCAGGAGCGACACGAGCGTCGCCGCCTCTTCGGGGGTGAACATGCTGCGGAACTCCTTGTCCCGCATCTGAGCGTGGGTTTCGACCCGGTCGAGATGGGTCCGCCCCGCCGGGGTGAGCTCGACGTAGGAGACCCGCCGGTCGGAGGGATTGCGGGCCCGCTCGATCAGCCCGTCGGCCGCCAGGCGGTCGAGGTGGTGGGTGAGGGTGGGGCCCTCGATGCCGAGCGACGTTGCCAGCTGGCGCTGGCTGACGCCGGGCCACTGGGCGACGGTCCGCAGCACGACGTAGGTGTTGAGCGACGATCCGACGGCCATGAGATCCCGGTCGAAGTACTCCCGCGCCACTTTGCCCGTCATTGCCAGCAGGCGGCCCAGGCGCTCTTCCATAGACAGCTAATGATTAGCACTCGAATCATTAGTTGTCAAATGATCTGGGAAAAGGCCGCCCCGGTCGTGGGACCGGCCGGGTGGACGGAAGTCGGAGCCGTGCGCGGCGGCCCGGCGCCCGCCTCGCTGCGCACGCTGGGAAGTGCCGCTCGAGCCTCGGTGCCTCCCGCCTCGCTGCGCACCGTGGGAAGCGCCGCTCGAGCCTCGGTGCCTCCCGGCCCAGGTTCAGCCGGTCCGCCCGTAGAAGAGTCGTTCCACAACCTGGCGGCTCCGGCGGGTGCGGCGGCGGTACTCGTCGCGCAGGTCCGTGGGCGTCGTGCCCAGGCTGCGGGCCAGGTGGGTGAGCACCGGTCCCGTCGCCGGGAGGGCGTCTCCCGGCTGGCCCCGGACGAGGTAGAGCCGGTTGCGCGTTTCCTCGCAGAACCGGTACGCCGCCCGCAGCACCCCCGCGTCCTCCCCGTCGATGGCGCCCGCGGACACGAGGGCGTCGAGGGCGGTCATCGTGCCCTCGGCCTGAATCTGGTGCTGCAGCTGCAGGAGTTGCACCGTCCACTCGACGTCGGAGAGGGAACCTCGGCCGAGTTTCAGGTGGAACTGGGGGTCCTCGCCCGCCGGGATCCGCTCCCGCTCGATCCGGGCCTTCATCTTTCGGATCTCGCGGATGTCGTCGACCGAGAACGCGGCGTCCCAGACGAACGGCCGCACGATCTCCTCGAAGAGCCGGCCCACCTCGGGGTCGCCGGCGACGACTCGGCCACGCAGCAGTGCCTGGCGCTCCCAGAGCTGGGCCCACCGCTCGTGGTAGCGCTGGTAGGCCTCCACGCTGCGGGCCAGGGGGCCTTGGCGGCCCTCGGGCCGCAGGTCGGCGTCGGTCGTCCACAGCCGGGTGGCAGGCGTGTCGCCGTTGAGGTAACGCATGAGCGCCGTGGCCGTCGCCTCACCGACCGCCGTCTGGTCGCTGTCGTAGACGAACAGGACATCGAGGTCGCTGGCATAGGAGAGTTCGCCGCCACCGAAGCGGCCCATGGCGACCACGGCGAAGGGGACCTTGGGCTGGATCTCGTTGAGGGCTGTTTCCAGGACGACTTCGGCGAGGGTGGACAGGCCCCGTTCGGTCGACGCCACGTCGCGTAACCCGAGCACGTCGCCCGCGGCCAGGCGCAGCCATTCCGAGCGGACCAGGCGCTCCAGCCCGTGGCGCCGTTCGTCGGGTCCGGCCCGCCACGACAGGGAGGTGGACGCTTGGACCCGCAGTTCGCCCTTCGTTCGTGGTCCGTCGCCCGACGCGAACGCGACCGGGGCTGGTGTGCTGGACCCGTCCCGGAAGAGCGCCAATCCGGTGGGTGGGGGGATGGTGTCCGCGGGGTCGTCGTCCAGTCGT
The DNA here is from genome assembly GCA_030838025.1 of Acidimicrobiaceae bacterium. GTDB lineage: Bacteria > Actinomycetota > Acidimicrobiia > Acidimicrobiales > Palsa-688 > JALYXV01. The sequence goes on along the minus strand of JAUTXM010000068.1, from coordinate 180 downwards.
GCCCCGGCGGCGAATCCCGGGCTCGCGGGTCCGGCGATGTTGGGTCCGGCGGTGTTGGGTCCGGCGGTGTTGGGTCCGGCGGTGTTGGATCCGGCCGGGGTGCTGGGTCCGGCCGGGGCGCTGGGTCCGGCGGTGGTGGGTCCGGCGGTGCTGGGTCCGGCGGTGTTGGGTCCGGCGGTG
>JAUTXM010000509.1 GCA_030838025.1 Acidimicrobiaceae bacterium | reverse complement strand
GCAGTCACTGTAGTACGCCCCATCGTTGATGTGCGTCGTCCGTCGTGAGGTCGAAGAAACTACGAACGATACTGACTCGGCCGAACGCGAGGAGCTCTTTGAGTCTCTTATCCCTCAAAGGCTCTTTCCCAGGCGCCCTAAATGTAAGCGTGAATTGTAGCCCCGTGTCGGATCTCGCTGGTTGTATTCGCACGGCGGGCTGGCATTGCACATAGAGCCGGCCGAATGGGTCGCCCGTCTCTGACCGGGCCAAATACCGACCGATGAAGTGCTGTTCCTCTGGGAAGGGTCCGAGTCCTAAGGTCGTGAGCGACGCGGACTGCGCCGGCCGAAACACCTCGTGCGCTGACATGTCGGTTATCCAATTTATGTAGCTCAGTTCAACCTGTTGGACCTCGGGCGCCGGCAGATTTTCATCTGTGAGCAACTCGCGAAACCCGCCGTAATATTCCCAAAACCGCTCCTCCAGATCCTCAAAATGGGGATATGCGCTGTCCCGGCGCCGCCAGTTCAGCATGAAGCGGTTGTTCTGAACCTGGAGAACGAATTCTTCATCCTGACTGATCAGCCAGGATCGGCCCTGCCCGCTCAGCGGCATGACTATGAGCGGCGGCGTTAGTTGCGCGTTTGGGGCGAGGTCGTCTATTGGAGATTCCAGTCGAGGCTGGATCTCCAAGGTTGGAAAGTCTGAACGAATCCGCCGCCACAAGAGCCCTACGTGAGGGTCATAGAAGCCCGATAGTGGCGCGAACTGTACACCAATCACAACCTCGTCAAGCGGGGGACGACTGAAATCAGGCAGGTCCGACGGTCTCACCACAACGAGGTCATGGTACCCGTCTAGAGGCGTTCGGTGGGTGATCGGCACCTCCCCCGACTATCAAACGCCCACCGAGGCGATCTGCCCGATCACGGTCACTCCTGGAGTCCACGATGGCCCCGGGGACCTGGGTACGGCTCGACCGGCGATGACCGTGGGTGTCGCCGTGTACTTCGGGCGACGCTCTCGCTTATGCGATACATGAGCAGTCGGCGTTCTTGGCGGTTCGAAACCCCGTGCCTCATCCCGGTTTGCCGGAGCCGACACCGGACGAAGCCCTCGAGATGTTGGCCATACTAAGCTACATCCCCAAGATGATCGATCGCTCAGACGTGGTTCGTGCGCCTTGAGTTGGCTTGAACAACTTGATCCTCAAGGGTGGGCGGAAGTCGGCGGTCTGCGGATCGTTACCGAGCGCACCCGTGGTGCCGTTCTCGCGCACGCGTCGACAGAGGGGTCGTCCCACCACCTCCGGAGGACTTCCGCTCCAACCGAGTCTGGTGCAGGCCGAAGGTCGAGATCACGCCTCCAGCTTCAGCCTTCTGTCGAGGCTCACCTGGAACTGAGCGCGGTGGACCAGGTGTTCAGCACCCCGAACGTGAAGCCGATCGGAATAGACCGCCGTGTTGGCCACATCCCGCCGTACCGGCAGTTGTGCCTGCGCTACTCCGCCACCTTCGCAGCCTCTATCCGCTGTAGCACGATTCAGGTTGCGCCACATATTCGGTCGCGGCCTCAGGCCGTGATAGGACCGCAGTGTTGAAACACGATATCCGTCTGCGGCACGTTAGCGACGGTCGGACCTCCGAGCCTCGGCGCGGACACCAACACACCCCTCAACTATTTGACCGAAACAGTAAACGCAAAGAATCAACGAACGTCCGACGATGGTACCAAGTTCGTCCTTCAGTTAGGACCCTCGACATACATCGCCAGCTCGCCCATTGTCCATGTCACCGCGCCGTCCTCTCCTGACGACAAGCTAATGCGGAATGAATTGCGTCTTCCCTCCTGGAGATCTTGCTCCATTGCTAACGTCACATCAAAGACTAGTGTCGCCGCGCCGTCCCCTTCCTCCGTTGCCAAACGCGATACAGAACAAGCAGGGCCTGGACGATTTGGTCCAACGTCCTCGCCGGCCGGGCCATTAAGAAAGACTTCGATGCCTACACGATCGGCGCCGGCTCGTGGTCTGACACTTACTGAATAGAGCACCAACACTGCCTTCCGAATGGTACCTAGAGGACGAAACACCGCGTCTTTCGTCCGAAACCACACGCTTGGCTGGCCCGACGACAACGTGCCTGACCCGCCGCCATCCAAAGGCGAGACATATATGCTTTCGCTCTGCTCCCCTCGCAAGGCCACCTGAACGCTCCGCGGGATCTCCTCGAGGTCCAATAACGGATCACCCAGTAACACCATAAGCTTCGTCAGTGCCGCCTGCGCTGTGATGTCCACACCACTAACCACGCCATACCCCAGCAGCAGAGCACTCGTCTCATACAGCCCAATCCGCACCGTTCCGCGCGGACATTGAGACACGTTTACCACGACGATGCCTCGCTCTCTCGCTATGTTTAGTTGGCTGAGAACATTTGTAGCTGTTGGCATATTGCCAGCCCCGTATGTCCGCAACACAACTCCTTTGAGACCCTCAGTCATTAGTATGCTGCCAAGGATCTGCCCGTCCTGAATTCCGGGAAAAATAGCTATGTCAACTACATTTGTCTCCAACTGGTCCTGCACGGTAACTGCATGTACACCTGGTCGAAGGACGAGTTCACTCCGAATTTCGATGGCGCTCCCCACCTCGCCCAGTGGCGGAAAATTTGGCGTGTCGAACGCGTCAAAGCCGTCGGCATCCATCTTGATTGCGCGATTGCCACGAAGGAGCTTTCGGTTAAAGAATATACATACCTCAGGAACATTCGGTATGCTGCTGTAACGCGCGTTAGCGATCAACATAGAAGTGATCAAGTTCGGCTGCCCGTCACTTCGGACGTCCGCAATAGCGGACAGCTGCGCTCCAGTGAAAATGACCGGCTTTTTCAGGTTCGAAATCATGAACGACAGGGCTGAGGCCGAATATACCATCGTATCGGTGCCGTGAAGAATAACAAATCCCTCATAAGAGTCCATAAACCGCCTCAATAGTTGGGCTATTGCGACCCAGTCAACGGGCGTCATATTTGAGGAGTCGAGCGGCACCTCGAATGAGACAGCATCTATCCGAAAATTGAGCGCGGCGGTTGTAGAATGCGCAAGCGCAGGAATCGATCGGCGTAATGTTGGCCAGGACTGCACCACTTGAGGGCTGAGTGGGTCTTTGTCGTCACTGGGAGCGCACCCTATGGTTCCGCCGGTGTAGATCACCATAACGCCTGCGTTCTCCGCTGGGACGCCGAGCTTCATTCGATTCGCCGTGAGTCGGTCAGCGCTTCGGGGGTCTTTGAACATTCGACATGGGTAGTTTACGTTTTCGCTAGCCGCTCTGATGAAGAGCTCGAGCGGGTCGCCGGCGTCGGTCGCGCTATTCATTCGTGACATCCTTTCGCATCCCCAAGCATGAGTGAGAATGTGCCTAGATCAAGTCCGCTATCGGCGTTGAAGCCGCTTTGCCTTTGAAGGACCATCGCTTTTGCTGTAGTATCGGAGAGATAAGGACGGTCCGGAAGCGAGCTGAGCGCTTGACCATCAGGTCGATGGTTTCGGGAGCGTCACCTCGAAGTTCTACCGATCCCTGCTGAATCCGAACAAGCGTTATTCACTGAGCAATGACGCCCTTAAGATGGCTGATTAGTCGTCCGAGGTCCCTCTGGATCTTGCGCAAGAGGGCGACCAGTTCGGGAGAGTCATGTGAGACCATCCGGCGTGTTATGATCCGCAACTCGGAATAGCTTCCAAGTGGTAGACGCCAAACTTCCTCCGCCGCGGCGCGCCGGGCCGGCTTCCCAGCAAAGCGAGTTTCGAACACATATCCGTTGCTCAGTCGGGGGGCCGCGACCCACCGATTCATCTGGTCTCGGAGTTCAAGGCATTCGGTCTCGAGTGCTAGAGGGAGGTAGTACATCCCGCGGTTGTGCCGCCAATCGATTGAAACTGCGAACGCAGAAGCGGCCGACTTCACAATCGCTAGCATCTGCGGCAGGAACACGTCGAAACGGTCTACTGCGGTTGCTGAGACAGCTTCGTAGTCGTCGATAGCGCTCTGCAGTGATCTTGCCGCGACGAAGATACCCTCATAATGTTCGAGGTGCACATCAAGTGCGCGCGACACATGGCGATCGCGAACCTCGCGGCGCCTGGATATTAGCATCATCGTGACAGAGCCGAGAGTTGGAACGAGTGCGCCGCTAGCGGCACTGACCAAGACAAGTAGTTCGTTTGACATGCCAACTAAGGCGTCTTGTGTAACTGTGGGATTATTATGAATGTGCGTGTTACCGTGACGTGTGGTAGGCCTTGGATGTCGTTCATAACAAGATCGTGAAGGCGTTGAATAGAAGGGGTCTCGAGCTTCGCAATGACGTCAGCCTCACCGTAGACGGCGGCCGCCTCGACAACGAAATCAGAGTAGTCGGCTATTAGTTTGTCGACCACGTCGCCGGAGCGAGTGGCTGGCACAGTAATGAGAACAAAGGCTGTCACAGCTGCACTAGTTGTCATCGAGGCTCCTCGTCGTGTCTAGGTGCGGGGTTAGTCTTTTCAGGACAGGCGCCGGATGTTCAAAAGACCTTTTTACGAGATGGTCGAGCATCGGTGCCGGCCGAGGTGGAGCGTTATTCGCGGTTGGTCGAGTTCGGCAAGATGGTAGCGGACCGGCCGTTGTCTGCTCGGGCCTGGGACGTCGGTCCCGTGGGAACGCTTGGGTTGATCGAGCGTGTCGACTCCTGCGTACAGGTCGGGAGGCGGTTTTGCTCGGGGATGGTCCCAATCGTGAGGGGCTCGCCGTTATGGAGGCCCAGATGCGGTACGCGATAACCGGCGTTCCGCCGTGCTCGGAGTGCCCGATAACGCCGGGTTGGCGTGGGCTTCGATCGTCAAATGAGCTCTCCGACCCTTGGGCTACGGTGGTCGACGACCGAAAGTCCCGGAGGAGACCGTGGCGGCACATCTGTGTCCAGTAGCCCTCGGTGCCGGCGGGCTGATCGATCGATCATGGTGCTTCGAGCAGATGGCCGAGGTCCTGTCGGGGCTGGCGCCGATAACCACCGAGGCGGAAATGATGCAACCCGAACTGCTCCTCGCGCAAGAGGGCCGCGTCACGTTGCGCTACTGCCCCATCGACGCGGTCAACACGCCCGCCGGGGTCGTGATCATCGGGATCACGCGGGGTTGCACCAGATGTTCCTGTCCTGCCAAGCCGCCCAGCGGGCCCTGGCGGAAGGTGCCGTCGGCGAAGACGTCCTGCACTGCGCTTCTAACGTCGGCGGCTTCGCGGGAGCGATGAGGACCAATCTCATCTCCATGCTCGACGGGATCGGCCTGCACCAGCACCTCGAGATCGAATCGACTGCGTCGCTGTTCGCGGAGCGCCGCGATCTTCTTCATGGCACCTCAGCGATTCTCTACCCGGCGTTCCTCGGCGGCCGGAACTACGGTGGTTCCCACCCCCCGACCGGTTCCCGCTGCTGGCGGCGTTCGTCGACCAGGTCCTGGCGGCGGAGCTGGCCGGGGTGCCAGACGCCGTCTACATCCCCCTCGGGGGAACCGTCGCCGTTCTTCGGCGCGGCGCCGCGGCCCGAGGGACGATCCCGGCACGTCGCTGCCTGTTCGACTTCCCCATCCCTCGGGTGGCAACGGCCACCGCCGACGCCTCTTCGACCAGCATCGAAGGGACATGACAAACCAGGTCGCCAGTTGGGCCGCTTGAACACCGAGAACGACGAGCACGGGACCGCGGCAACTGGCGATAGGTCCGACACAGCGTGTCCCCAAACGCCGGGTCGAGGGCCCGGCGATCGACCGTCGCGCGATGCCGGACCAATCAACCTCCCGTCGGCGCGAGAATCGCGGTGCGTCGTCAGACGAGCGCACCAAGGCGTACACCATTACTCTCGAACCGCTTGCGGGCAACAAGGTCCGCGTCCCCGTCCCGTTCGATGCAAACGAAGTCTGGGAACCAAGCGCGAGCACTATGTGGGCGGGACGGTCGCCGGCGTGCAAATTCGCGCGCGCGCATCTACCAGGAAGATACTGGTTGGAGCTTCTCGGTCGCTCCTTGCGATCGGCCGATTCATCCAGGCGAGGCCGTCGAGGTCGTCATCTCGCCGGACGGACCACAACGCGGCGACTTTGGCGCCAGATCTGCGGGCCGCACTCGAGTCGCATCCCGTGGCGGGAGCCTTCTTCGACTCGCTCGCCCAGTTCTACCGAAAAGGCTACATACGGTGAATCGACGCGACGAAGCGACGGCCCGACGTCCGCGCCGAACGCATCGCCACGGTTGTCCGGTTTCTCAACAATGGGTTCAAGGAGCGCACGAGGCCGTTACATGCAATGCGTAATTGCTGCTCCCGCCGCAAGCAGCGGTCAACGGCGAAGTCGGGGCGAGTTCGTTAGCTCCGCCCTTTCTTGAATCCTCGCCGCCCGTGCCAGCCCGAGAAGTGTCTTGGGGTACAGGTCGAAGGCAAGGAAAGCGCGAAGGTCAAATAGAGTGATTTGCGCAGTAGGCGACCCTCGAAGTCCGAGGGCCTTTGCGGTCGCATTCTCCAAGATATGAAATAGGTGGCCATCCGTCTGCTTGATGCGTGAAATCTTCACCGAGGAGTCAGCGGCCATGGGTGCCAGATTTGGATGCTCGGCCGCGAGTTGCCGCAGCAGTTGCAGGTCGAACTGATCGAATCGCCATCCCGGGTGCCCCTGCTTCTTGATCTCGTCGATTCGCTGGTGCAACGTGTCGAGATCGTCTTGGGTCGGAACTCTCCCACATTTCATGGCCAAGTTTGGATCAACCATGGCGTCCGTATGCTCATGTTCAACCAGGTCTAGAAAGTTGACGATCATTGTCACGCCCGCGAGATGAAGATGCACCGCGAGGAGAAGCGGGAACTCTTCGTCGACGGAGGTGGGCATAACGGCCGTCACCCGTTGCGCCCCGGCCTTGAGCGCGAGGCTGGCAGCACACGCGGCCGGCGTCTGCGTGGGGCGGAAATAGGCAGCCGTGTCCGCCGGATTGGTGGTCCATGCGGTCATCGCGACCGTGGCGACACCGGCAAGGTGGTCGCTCGGGTTCGTGAACAACTCATCGAACGTGGTCGTGCTTACATCCACCCCCCGCCGGACACCGGCATACATTGCCAACTTGACGATGGCGTTGCTCTGTCTTGTCTTCAGTTCTTCGACTACGACGAGGGATCGGCCAACCACGCCAACACCTCCGTCAGGTCCTCCCCGATGGCCTGTGCGACCTCCGGCTGAAGTTCTAGCCCGTGATCGCGCATCGCTGTTTGGAGCAACGTCGCGCGCGCACTAATTCGTAACCGGGCGGCGTCCCAGGCGCGGTCACTGGCCTCCTCGAACCGAATGTCGGCTGCCCGGTCGGCGTCCTCCATCGCGGCCTCGAGATCCCTATCACGGTCGCTGTCGAGGCCCATTGCGGTGACGAACATCATGGCCCACCACAAAGTGTTGTCCAAGAAGAAGGTTCGCAACCACCATCGGCCTCGTCTGACGGGGGGTTGGATCTGCCAGCAGCGAAGAGCCATGATCGCAGCCAAGCTCAGCGTTCCCGCTGCCGCCCTCCGTCGTTGCCGTGTGTCGATGGTTCCCCACCAGTTGCCCAAAAGCAGCGCGTAGGGAAATGCTGACCCGCCGAATACCAGGCCAGGCGTGCCCGTCGGATCCCGGTTCTGGCGTACCGCGGCACCGGCGCACAACGCTCCGGCCGCCGCAACTGCGGCATTGCGAAGGGTCCTCGCTGGTTTCAGACGGAGCCCGGCGTGGGCGAGGCCGACCGCGAGATGCAAGGCCGCCACCGAGGCAACAAGCGGAAACGGGGGCCGGTAAGTCGTCCAATCGGCGCCCACGAGGAACGCGCCCCACGCCAGGGCGATCGGCGCCGGGTCTATGAACCTGTCCGCAGCATCGGACCCGAAGCGGTGGCGTGTCGCTAACAGGACGACGCGGTTTCCACCGACGTCAAGCTCGAGCCGGTCACCGGGTCGATGTAGTCCTGGTGACGAAAGGGCGTGTACTGGTGTCTCAGTTACCCCCATCTCTCTGAGCTCCTGAACATGGTCCGGATGGACGAGTGGATTTTCGTCTCCCTGGAGTTCACCGACGAGTGGAGCCAGGCGCACATACCCCGGCGGGGGAATCGGTGGCGACGACAGCAACCGGCGCCACGCAGGGGCGATGGTCGGATCGTATTGCGAGAGGATGGCGAGACCGTTTTCGAGCTTCATTACCTGGTTCCACGTTGCTGGCGCGGCGTGGGCCGCCGCCCCGACCACCTTGGCGACCAGCTCCTGATCGGCCTCGAGGTCGGCAGCGATCCGCCGCCGCCGGCCC
>JAUTXM010000065.1 GCA_030838025.1 Acidimicrobiaceae bacterium | reverse complement strand
GTTGCCAGCCTTCCCATGGTTTGGCGACAGCCTGGCTGTGCTCGAGTCGCTCGAGGCGGCGTTCGCTGGCCCGCACCTTGGCGGCCTGCTTCTCGGTGCGGTCCTGGAAGAAGCCTTGCTGCGCCTTGTCATGGTCGCGGGGCTTGCGCTTGCGGGCCGCCACCCCGTGCTCCGACCAGGTCCGCTGGGTCCGGATCCGATCGTTGAGCCGGCTTCGCACCTCGGTATAGCGGCGGAAGGCCTCTTCCTGCTGGCGGCGCCCGAGGGCCCGAGCCTCGACATAGTCGGTCCAACCGCCCGCGTACTCGACCGACCGATGGCTCTCTTCGGCGATCTCGACGATGCGAGTCACCGACCGGTCGAGGAACGCCCGGTCGTGCGATACCACGGCGACCCCACCGGTCACACTGCCGAGGAAGTCCTCCAGTTGGTCCAGGCCCGAGAAGTCGAGATCGTTGGTCGGCTCGTCGAGCAGGAACACGTCGAAGCGGGCCAGCAAGATCGACGCCAATCCGGCTCGGGCCGCCTGGCCACCGGACAGATCGGTCACCGCCACGTCGAGCCGGTCGCCCAAACCGACCTCAGCACACACGGAGGCGGCCCGGCTCTCGAAGTCGTCCCCACCTCGGGCCAAGAAGGCATCGAGGGCTTCGGTGTAGCGCTCCAGTGCCGACGCGTCGGTCTCCATCAGGGCGGTGAGTCGGTCGAGGTCGGCCGACGCCGCCGCCACACCGGTTCGCCGGGAGAGGTAGTCGAACAAGGTCTCGCCCACCACCGTGTCGGGCTCCTGCTCCAAATAGCCGATCGCGAGCGACGCCGGCGTCGTCTCGACCACCCCGGAATCCACCGGCTCGACGCCGGCCAGCACACGAAAGAGGGTGGTCTTGCCGATGCCGTTCGGGCCGACGATTCCGATCCGGCTCCCCGGACCGATCGCCAGGCTCACCTCGTCCAAGACGACCTGGCTGCCTCGACTCACCGAAACGCGCTTCGCGGCCAACACGAGCACCGGACCCTACCGGCCGGCGCTGCCCAATCCGCGCCCCGCACGCCGGCCGCGTGCAAACTCTCTCACCATGGATTCGGCCTCCACCCGATCGCGCGACCTCGACGAAGCCGTGGACCACCAACCAGCGCCGACACCGACACCGGTGGCGGCACCGGCGGCAGCAGCGCCACCGCGACCGCCACCGACCGCGGTGGACATGTCGCCGCATGGCATCTTCCTCAGCTGCCCGCACTGCTCCGGGCAGCTACAACCGGAGCATGCGCACTACCGGTGCCGCCACTGCGGGTGGCGGGACTCGTGCTGCGACTGACCGCGGCAGGTCGTCTGGCCGCGGCCGGATGCGTGGCCGTCGTCCTCGTCAGCGGCTGCACCCAGACCCGGCGAGCGAAGCCGGACGCGGCACACAACCGCGCCGCCCCGACGACCAAACCAACGGTCACGGCGCCGCCGACCACCGAGCCTCCCGGCACTTTCACGATCGACGCGACCGGCGATTTGCTCATGCACGAACCGGTGACGCAGGCCGCCCGAGCGCTGGCGGGTGGCCAGGGCTACGACTTCCGACCCCTCCTGGCACAGGTCCGCCCCATCCTCTCGGCGGCCGATCTGGCGATCTGCCACATGGAGACGCCGCTTTCCCCCGACGACAAGAAGATCAGCTACTACCCGAGCTTCGACGCGCCTAATGAGATCGCGGCGGCGGCCAGTTGGGCGGGCTTCAAGACCTGTACCACCGCGTCCAATCACACCCTCGACCAGGGGGCGGCCGGTGTGCAGGCCACGCTCGACGCCCTGGACGCGGCCCACCTCCTGCATGTGGGGACCGCCCGCAGTGCCGCCGAACAGTCGTGGCAGATCTACGACGTGCGCGGGGTGCGGGTCGCACATCTGGACTACACCTACGGGCTCAACGGCATCAAGGTTCCGGCGGGCAAGCCGTGGCTGGTCAACCTCATCGACACCCGGCGCATCCTGGCCGACGCCCATCAGGCCCGATTGGCCGGGGCACAGTTCGTCGTGGTGGCGCTGCACTGGGGCCAGGAGTACCAGTCGGCGCCGACGGCGCAGCAGAAAGCACTGGCGCAGGCCCTCCTGGCATCACCCGACATCGATTTCCTCTACGGCTGCCACGTGCACGTGGTGCAGCCGATCGAACGGATCAACGGCAAATACGTCGCCTATGGCGTGGGCAACTTCTTGTCGAAGCACGCCCCGTGCTGCGACACGCCCCCGACCCGCGACGGCATCATCCTGCGCGCCACCGTGGCCCGAGAAGGCGACCGGTACGTCGTCACCGAGATCAGGTACACACCGACCTTCGTCGATCCGGCGACGATGACGGTCCTTCCGGTCCCCCAGGATCTGAAGATGCCGGCCCTGGACCCGGCGCTGCGCCAACAACTGCGCGACTCGGGTCAGCGCACCGAGACAGCGATCAACTCGCTCCACACCGACCAGCTCGGCATCCAGATGGACAGCGGAAGCTAGAGCGGACGCCGACGCAGAGCGGACGCGGACGCCGACGCAGAGCGGACGCCGACCCAGAGCGGACGCTCCAAGCAGGGGGGCTCACGGCAGCGCGCAGCGCGCAGCGGCCGAACGGCCCGCACCAGCGCGCACCAGCGCGCACCAGCACGCGCCGGCTTACAGCGGCTCCGGCACCTCGGCCAGGGAAGGCGCGTCCGCCGATGGTGGCCGGCGCAGGACCAGGGCAAGGGCGACCAAGGCGACGCCGATACCGAAGACCTGGATCCCGGTGAGCGGCTCGGACAGTAAGACGGCGGCACCGATCACCCCGACGACGGGGATGCCCAACGTGAGCGTCGAGGCCAGGGCGATCGAGCTGTACCGGTGAGCCCAGTTGACCAGGAGGTGGCCGCCGCCCGGCACGAGCACCATGACCATGATCCAGCCGACCGTGGCCAGGTCGGGCACCGAGAGGTCGCTCGGTTGGGCCAGGGCCAGCGGCGCAATGACGAACGCCGCCACGACCGTCATGGCCGCCTGGTATTCCAGCGCCGTGAGCGTCCTGCGCGCCTGCTTGGAGGCGACGAAGTAGTACGACCAGGCGAACAGCGACGCGGAGGCGGCCAGATCCCCGAACAAGGTTCGCCCGGCCCCCGCCGACGATCCGACGATGGCGATCACGACACCCACCACGGCGATCGTGGTCCAACCGACCATCCGCCGGCTCAGGCGCTCGGCGAAGAGCGGGCCCGCCACGAGGAACACCAGGGCCGGTTGCAATGCCGTGATGACGCTGGCGTCGGCCACCGACGTGTGCTTGAGGGAAACAAAGAACAGCGCCATGTCCAGCCCGAACGCGATTCCGCCGGGCGCCGCGACCAGGATCTTTTGCCTGGTCAGGCGGCCTCCCGCGAATCGCAACACGATCGAATAGACGATTGCGCCCACGACCAGCCGGTAGAACGCCAACGCCAGGCCGGGGAGGCGGATGTACTTGACCAGGACGTTACCCATGCCCCAAAAGACGACGGCGATGACGACCGCCGCAGTGCCGCGGCCGGTGCCGGCCGCGGGCTCATCGATCGCGTGGACCACCCGGCGAAACTACCGGCCGCTCGGCCGCCCCGGCGAAACTACCGGCCGCCCCGCCCCGCGGCGGGGACCTGCCGATTTAGTGGTCGGCCGGCCCGTCGGGATCGAGTCGGTAACCCCGACCCGCGATCGCCTGGAGCGCCCCACCGGCCGGGCCGAGCCGGCGGCGGAGGCGGCCGATCGTCACCTCGAGCAGATGCGGATCGGTGTCGGGACATCCCCACACCCGGGTGAGAAGTGTCTCGCGGCCAACGACGGCCCCCGGCTTACGAACCAAAAGGTCCAGGATCGCGCGCTCCTTCGGCGCCAGCTGGTCGACCGCGCCGTCGAGCTCGATCGCGGCGCCCTGGACGACCAACTCATGGCCACCAAGGCAGTAGACCCGGCGGCGCTGGCTGAGGTGATCGCCCAACGCCCGGACCAGCAGTCCGAGGCGGCCGACCGAGGGCGTCAACGGGTCGTCCACGCCTTCTTGCCGGGCACCCTCGGCGCAGACCGGACCGACGCACGCCGCGGTCACGGGACCGTTCAGGACCTTGCGCAGCTCGTCGCCGTCCTCCGGCGTTTCGGCCATGGCGAAGAGGTTGTGCACCGCAGGGGCGCTGGTGAAGGTGATGGCGTCGAGCTGCCCCGAGCAGGCCGCTTTCACCAGCCGGCGCGCCGGTTCCAGGTCGGCTGGGACCCGCCACCGGTACACCGGTACCGTGACCACCGTTGCCCCGGCGAGGCTCAGCACCTCGACCAGCTCGGGACTTTCCATCCCGTATTCCTGCACCGCGACTCGTCGACCCTGCAGGGGCTCGGCGAGCAGGATGTCGATCAAGGCTTGCATCTGCTCGGTGGGCGACCGTTGCCATACCGCCAATCCACCGATCTGCAATGCCGCGGCGGCCTTCGGACCACGGGCGACGATGCGGGCCCGGCTCAGCGCGGCCGTCAACTCGTCCGCCAACCCCCACGTTGTTGCGGTATCGAGCCACGCCCTCATGCCGATTCCGGTGGTTGCGACCAGGTAATCGGGAGGATGGTCGATGAGGGTCCGCGTGGCCTGTCGCAGGTTGTCGTCGGAGGCCAGATAGAGCGTCGTGATGGTCGGGCCATGCACGATCGTCGCCCCGCGGCGGGACAGCAATTCGGCCTGCTCCTCCCAGCGTCGGTCGGCGGTGATGCCGACGACGAAGCCGTCGAGCGGACGTAGGGACATTGGGTAATTCATACTGAGGTGGGTCCGTGAACGGCCCGTTCCCGCTTCATGTCCATCTGAAGAACGGGTGCTGACGCCGGCCTGATCCCCAGCTGATCACCTATACCCGACCTCGAGGCGGGATCAGCCGATTTCGACAGGCTGGGTTCAGAAAGCTCACATCGGCGACCGGCGCCAGTGTGCGGGTCTGGACCACCACGGTTCACCGGGCGGCAACCGCCGGAACACAGACGTCGTCTTTCCTGGTCGACATGAGCACGGTCATCGATGCCCCCACCGCATCCGTCGTCTCCGACTCCCCCGCCACCGCCACGGTCGATTCCCCTCGCCGCGGCCACTGGATCGACCGGTGGGAGCCCGACAACGAAGAGTTCTGGGCCGACACCGGGCACAAGATCGCCAAGCGCAATCTGGCGATTTCCATTTTCGCCGAGCACATCGGCTTCAGCGTTTGGGTCATCTGGACGATCGTCGTCATCAACCTGGCCAACATCGGCATCACGATGTCGTTGTCCGAGCAGTTCATGCTCACGCTGGTGCCCAACCTGATCGGGTCGATCCTGCGGATTCCCTACACGTTCGCGGTGCCCAAGTTCGGCGGTCGGGCGTGGACCACGATCAGCGCGTCGCTGCTGTTCATCCCTGCCGTGGCGCTGGCAGTCGTCGTGCCGAGCGGCTGGTTGGCCCATCAAAGCCATACCGGCCAGTTCTGGGTGCTGTTCCTCTGCGCCGCGTCCGCGGGGCTCGGCGGCGGCAACTTCTCCTCGTCGATGGCGAACATCTCGTTCTTCTATCCGGAGAAGCGCAAGGGCTTCGCACTGGGCCTCAACGCCGCCGGTGGCAACCTCGGCGTCGCCGTCGCCCAGCTGTTCGTGCCGCTGGTGATCATCATCGGCGTGGGCTACAAGGCGGTCAAGCTGCCCAAGCACCACGTCCACATGGCGTACGCGGGACTGATGTGGCTGCCTCTCATCGCCATCGCGGCGATCTGCGCCTGGCTGTTCATGGACAGCCTGACCCAGGCCAAGGCCGACACCAGGTCCTACGTGGCGGCGCTGCGCAACGGTCAGACCTGGATCATGTCGGTGCTCTACATCGGCACGTTCGGGTCGTTCATCGGCTTCTCGTTCGCCCTTCCGCTTGTCATCAAGAACACCTTTCCCGAGTTCCTGGCGGGCCATCCGTTCATCGCCACCTACCTGGCGGGGTTGGGCTTCGTCGGGGCGCTCATTGGTTCGCTGTCCCGGCCCGTCGGCGGCTGGCTGTCGGACAAGGTCGGCGGTGCCCGGGTCACCCTGACGGTCTTCATCGGTATGGCGGTGTTCACCGCGGCCGCGATCGTCGGGGTCCAGCGCCGCAGCTTCGCCCTGTTTTTCGGCTCCTACATGGTGATCTTCTTCTTGAGCGGCCTGGGCAACGGGTCCACCTACAAGATGATCCCTTCGATCTTCGCCCTCCTCGGCCGCACGCACGCCGCCGAGACCGGCGCCGAGCCGGCCGCGGCGGCAGTCGAGTACAAACGCCGGGCGGCCGCGGTTATCGGCATTGCCGGCGCCATCGGGGCCTTCGGCGGGGTGCTCATCCAGGTGGTGCTGCGCCAAGCCAGCCTGAACGTCTCGGCGCTCGTCAAGGCGGCGAAGACCCCGGCGGCCAAGGTCGCGGTCGCGGCGGCCCATTCCGACTGGTCGGTCCCGGCGCTGTGGGTGTTCCTCCTCTGCTACCTGGGCTTCGCCGCGATCACCTGGGTCGTCTACCTCAACAAGAAGGCCGGCTCGGCCAACGTGGTCGTCTGATGGAGTTCGAGATGTCCGGACGGCGCCGGACCCTCGTCGTCGCCGGCAACGGCATGGTGGGCCACCGGCTGCTCGAGATACTCGTCGAACGGGGCGCCACCGCCGAATGGGACATCGTCACCTTCTGCGAAGAGCCCCGGGTGGCCTACGACCGGGTGGCGCTCAGCTCCCTGTTCGCGGGTGCCACGGCCGAGGACCTGGAGCTGGTCGCCCCGGGCTTCTTTGACCAGGTCGGCCTGACCGTGCATGTGGGCGACGCGGTCGCCACCGTCGATCGGGAGCAGCACAACGTGGTTTCCCAGCGCGGCGTCCGGGTCGACTACGACGCGATGGTCCTGGCAACGGGCTCCGTGCCGTTCGTGCCGCCGGTACCGGGCCGCGACGCCCGGGGGTGCTTCGTGTACCGCACGGTCGACGACCTCGAGGCGATCCGGTCCTACGCCATCGAAGCGGGCTGCCGGGTCGGGGCGGTGGTCGGCGGCGGGCTGCTCGGGTTGGAGGCGGCGAATGCCCTCAAGAGCCTTGGCCTCGAGACGCACGTGGTGGAGTTCGCCCCCCGCCTGATGCCCGCCCAGATCGACGAGCGAGGGTCGGCGGCGTTGCGCCTCCGGATCGAGGAGCTCGGCGTGGTGGTCCACACCGCCACTGCCACCAGCGAGATTGTGCGCAGTAGCGACGGGCGGGTGAAGGGAATGCGGTTCGCGGCCGCCAGCCCCGACGGCGCCACGCCCGGTGATCTCCCGGTCGACCTGGTCGTGTTCTCGGCGGGCATCCGGCCGCGCGACGACCTGGCGCGCGCCGCCGGCCTGACCATGGGCGAGCGCGGCGGGATCGTCGTCGACGAGGCATGCCGTACGTCGGACCCGGCGGTCTACGCCATCGGCGAATGCGCCCTGGCGGTGGGACGGCTTTGGGGCCTGGTGGCGCCCGGCTACCAGATGGCGGCGGTCGTGGCGGACCAGATACTCGGCGGCGACCGCACCTTCGCGGGCGCCGACCTGTCCACCAAGTTGAAGCTCATGGGCGTCGACGTGGCCAGCTTCGGCGATTCCTTCGGGACCACCCCCGGCGCCGAGGCGATCACCTTCGACGACCCGGTGACCAAGGTGTACAAGCGCGTCGTCGTCGGGCCCGCCGCCATCACCGGCGTTCGCCCGGTGCTGGGCGGGATCCTCGTTGGTGACGCCACCATGTACGAAACCCTGATGCAAATGAGCCGGGGCGCCATGCCGACCCCCGAGCGCCTGGAGGAGCTGATCTTCCCCGCCCGCAGCGCCGGCAGCGCAAGCACCGGCGGTATCGGGGCGCTGGCCGGAAGCGCCCTCATCTGCTCGTGCAACACCGTGACCAAGGCGCAGATCTGTGCCGCCGTCGCCGGCGGCGGATGCACCGACGTGGCCGGGGTGAAGGCGTGCACCCGGGCCGGCACCGGCTGCGGCGGCTGCGTCCCCCTGGTCAGCGACCTGGTGCGCTTCGAGCTCGTGGCCTCAGGCGTCGAGGTCCGAAACGACCTGTGCGAGCACTTCGCCTTCTCCCGCCAGGAGCTGTTCGACATCCTGCGGGCCCAGCGCATCGCCTCGTTCTCGGAGCTGCTCTTGGCCCACGGCCGCGGCCGGGGCTGCGAGGTCTGCAAGCCGGCGGTGGCGTCGATGCTGGCCACGCTCGGCGACGCCTACATCCTCGACGGGGAGCAGGCCTCGCTCCAGGACACCAACGACCATTTCCTGGCCAACCTCCAACGCGACGGTACGTATTCGGTCGTCCCCCGGGTACCGGGCGGCGAGATCACCCCCGACCAGCTCATCGCCATCGGCCACGTCGCCAAGGACTTCGGCCTTTACACCAAGATCACCGGCGGCCAGCGCATCGACCTCTTCGGCGCCCGGGTCGACCAGCTGCCCCACATCTGGCAACGCCTGGTCGAGGTGGGGATGGAGTCGGGTCACGCCTACGGCAAGGCGCTGCGCACCGTGAAGTCCTGCGTGGGCCGCAACTGGTGCCGCTTCGGGGTGCAGGACTCGACCGCGCTCGCCATCGAGTTGGAGCTGCGCTACCGCGGGCTGCGCTCGCCTCACAAGGTCAAGGCGGCGGTGTCGGGATGCAGCCGCGAATGCGCCGAGGCCCAGAGCAAGGACTTCGGCGTGATCGCCACCGAGCAGGGCTGGAACCTCTACGTGTGCGGCAACGGCGGGCTCAAGCCGCAGCACGCGGTGCTCCTGGCGGGCGACATCGACCGGGAGACGGTGATCCGGTACCTCGACCGGTTCTTGATGTTCTACATCCGTACCGCCGACCGCCTGGAGCGCACCGCAACCTGGCTCAACAAGCTCGAGGGCGGCCTCGACTACCTCCGGCGGGTGGTCATCGACGACTGCCTCGGACTGTGCGCCGAGTTCGAGGCCGACATGGCCGGTCACGTCGCCCGCTACCGCTGCGAATGGAAGGAGACCATCGAGGACCCGGAGCGGATGGCCCGCTTCCGGACCTTCGTCAACTCCGACGAAACCGACGCCAACGTGGTCTTCATATCCGAACGGGGCCAGCCCCGCCCGGCCTACGCCGACGAAAAACCCGACCCTGCACTGCTCGCCCTCGGAAGGACCCCATGACCATCACCGAAACCCACGCCCACGCCCTCGCCCCCACCTGGGTAGAAGTGTGTCCCTTCGACTGGCTCATCTCCGGTCGGGGCGTGTGCGCCCTCGTCGGGGGCCGCCAAGTGGCGGTCTTCCGGGTCGACGACGAGCTCTTTGCCTTGTCCAACTTCGACCCCTTCAGCCAGACGTTCGTGCTGTCGCGCGGCGTCGTCGGTTCCCGAGGTGACCACCTGAAGGTGGCGTCGCCGATCTTCAAGCAGAGCTTCGACCTGCGCACCGGGGCCTGCCTCGACGACGCCACGGTCTCGGTGCCCACCTACGCCGCCCGCGTCGCCGACGGCCAAGTGCAAGTGGCGTGCCCTTGACGGTCCTCGACCAGCCGGTCAGCTTCCTCCCGACAAGGCTCACCCCACCCGCCCGTCCCGGGATCGGCTCCGATGGACCGGCGCTGCTGCCGCTCGACGCGGGCGAGCAGTACCGGTTCAGCTTCGACATGGAGGCGTGCATCGGCTGCCACTCCTGCGAAGTGGCCTGCGCCGAGCAGAACGCCAACCCGGTCGGGGTCAACTGGCGCCGGGTCGGCGAGGTGGAGGGAGGCTCCTTCCCCGACGCCCAGCGTTTCAACTTGTCGATGGCGTGTAACCACTGCATCGAACCGACCTGCCTGAGCGGCTGCCCGACCAACGCCTACGTCAAGCTGGAAAACGGGATCGTGGCCCACCACGCCGAGGACTGCATCGGCTGCCAGTACTGCATCTGGAACTGCCCCTACGAGGTCCCCGTGTTCAACCCGCAGCGCAAGGTGGTGACCAAGTGCGACCTGTGCCAGCCCCGGCTGGCGACGGGCGACAAGCCCGCCT
>JAUTXM010000498.1 GCA_030838025.1 Acidimicrobiaceae bacterium | reverse complement strand
CGCTGCCGCCCGGCGCGTGGCCGCCTCGACAGTGACCGATGCGAAAGTTCGCCGTTGGAAAGCCCGCCCCAGCGCCAGCGCCTGGAGGCTGAATGCCACGAGCGAGGTCTCGACGAATACAGCCGCAAGGCCGAGCATGCACGACCAGTTGCCGACATCGGAGTTGTCGAGCGGCGTGTTGAGCATGCGAGTGAACGCGTAACCCGCGATCGCAGCGGCTCCGATCACTCCCGCGCCCACCCATGCCCGGCTATCACCGTGGGTGACCAGCCGGCTTGCTACGACAAGGCACGCCCCGACAAGAACGAGATACCCGCCTCCCAGCAGCGGTGTTCCCTTGAAGGTCACCACGATCTGCGCGAAGTGCATGACGGCGATCCCCAACAGGACCACGACGCCAATCGCCCGCAAATGACGTCGCGGGCAATCGAAGCCGTCTGCGGTGCGCGGTAATTCTCGTAGGGCAGTTCCTGGTGCGATTCGAAAATTGACATGGAGATTCCTTTCGAGACGGTCTCGGCGGGCGACCTATGACTGGCGACAGGCGGAAGCCGGGACGCCAGCGGCATTGATTTCGTTACCACACCAATAGCCGAGCTGGTTACACACCCGGGCCGGAGCGCCCATCTCTAAGTCGTGCCATTCGAGTAACCCGCGTCCGTATCACCAGTCGTCCACGAGTTATTGGCAGCAGGGAGAACAACAATGCTACCCCGATCCACCCCTGTCTCGAAGCGGAATTCACGAGTCAATTCCCGTAAACTGGCGTTGTTGGGCGCCGTCGCGGGGCTGGGACTGGCCGCCTGCTCGCCTGGCGGAGCTGCAAACAAGCAGGCCGCAGCCCCGGCTCCGATGAACATGGCGGCCCAGCCGGTCAATGCTGCGCAACCGTCGGTCGGAGCTCCCGTAGCCTCGCCCGGCGCCGCCGCGACCGTGGGTGCGACGGAAAAGGTCACGATCACGAACTTCGCGTTCAGTCCTGCGATCCTCACGATAAGAGTCGGCACCAAGGTGGTGTGGACGAACAACGACATTAGTCGCGCATGCCGTGACCTTCACCGATGTCCCCAATTCCCCCGTGCTCAATCGGGGTGACACGTTCTCGCGCTACTTCACCGCGGCCGGGACTTACTCTTACATTTGCTCCATTCACCCCTTCATGCACGGCACTGTCGTGGTGACGCTCTGACTCGTCGGAGAACGCGAAATATGGGGTTCGGATATTTCAACTCGTTGCCCACATTCCGGTCCCGCCCGGGACCACCCCAGATGGGACTCTCGACCTCGGAGGTCAACATGAAACGATCAGTTTGCACGGCGTCGGCGGTGGCCGGAGTCGCACTACTGGCAACCGCCTGCGGAGGCAGTTCGAGCGCCCGCGGCGGGGGCCAGCAGTGCACCGTCCAACACCGTGGCCCCAGCGGCGACTCCGACAACCGTCGCCCTCGGAACTTCGACACTCGGGCCGATCCTGGTCGACAGCCAGGGACGCAACCTGTACCTCTTCGAGGCCGACACTGGAGGTAAGTCGAGCTGCACCAGCGGGGGCTGTGTCGCCGAATGGCCACCCCTCATCGCCGGCGGCGCGCCCCGCGCCGGTACCGGCCTGGCAGCCACCCAACTGGGAACCACGACGAGGGCGGACGGCCAGCAACAAGTGACCTATAGCGGCCATCCCCTCTACCGCTTCGCGGGCGATACCACACCCGGTGTCACCGCCGGACAGGGCCTCAACGACAACGGTGGACTGTGGTACGTCGTTCGTACCGACGGAACGCCGATCGACAACTCCTGAATCCGCGACCTCCGGGTGGGCGCGCCGCACGAAGCCCCTGATCCGAAGAGCTGTAACCCAGCGCCGTACCCCATTTGTGAAACGAGTCACAGGTAAGGAGTCCCTCGATGACACACCCGAGCACCGAAGTTCAACCCGACCAGCGACGAATGATTACGCCCCGCCGGCTCAGCGTCCTCGCGGCGCTGTTGATCGTGGCCGGCGGCTACGTTCACCTCTGCCTCTACCGGCACGGCTACCGGTTCATTCCCAAGATCGGCGTCAGCTTCCTCGTCCAGTTCACTTCCTCGGCGCTCCTGGCGGGCGCGCTTCTCGTCAAAGGGCGCCAACTCCGCCTGAGCCGGCTTTCGGTGCCTCTGGGCCAACTGACGCGGCTTTCCGCGATTGGGCTCAGCGTCAGCACCTTGGCGGCCCTGGCCCTGGCGCACACCCCGGGCGGCCTGTTCCAGTTTCACGAAATCGGCCTGCGACCAGCGCCCCAGAGCCTGATCGCGATCGTCGCGGAATCGCTTGCCACCATCTTCCTCCTGATCGCAATGCTTGAAGCACGCCCACGCGTCACGAGACTGGAAGTTCCAGATGCCGAGGCGTCTCCGGGTCACGACGCCATTCGCGAAGCGGCGTGCGGAAGCAGATCGCCTGGGCTCCGATGACCACGACGGCAGGCAGGTGCGCCTCCAATGCGTCGAGTGGATCCGGCAGCGCTTAGCGGGCCCGAACAAGGAGGTCAACGCTATTTGCGCCAGGACTGCTCATTGCGCTTCATCCATTCCAAGAGTTCCTCAGCTTCGCTCGGGTTGCGGCCGGACCGGTTATGGGATCAACGACTATGCGTCGGTGACGCCACCGTGACGCCTTCGCTGTCCGTCATCGCCCGTGCGAACACAACGTCGTACTTGCGCTCAGCGAGCAGCACGTTGGCCCCTGCATCGGCTGGACGCAGGTCCCATGCGCTGACCGCGCCGTCGACGTAGCCGACGTGTACAAGGCCGGCCGCAAGGCGGCACAGCTCCTGCGAACAGCAACGGGGACCGAGTTTGTCTACCTCCCCGACTACCTGGACAATGGCGTGCCCGTTGCCACGACGCTCCCGTTCCTATCGGCTCCTCGGCTCACCCCGGCCGGCGCGGTGCCACCGTTCTTCGCCGGCCTGCTGCCGGAGGGACGGAGACTGTCGACTCTGCGCGGGCCATCAAGACCTCAGCTGACGACGAGCTGTCCTTGCTGCTCGCCGTCGGACGCGACTGTGTTGGCGACGTCCAGGTCGTCCCCGAGGGCGAGGTCCCGGCGCCGACCGACGCCCTGGTCACCGTTGAGAAGTCCTTTAGTGAGGTCCGCTTCGCCGACCTTCTCGCCGATGCAGGTGTGATCGACCCCATTGGTATCCCAGGCGTCCAGGACAAGGTGTCAGCCAGGGTCGTTTCGGTTGCCGTCGCCAAGGCCGGCGACCAATACATCTTGAAGCTCGACCTCCCGAGTATCCCCACGTCGTTCTAAACGAGGCGTATTTCCTGGGTTCGGTGGTCGAGGGCGAGGCCGGGGTCCGGTCGAATCAGGGCCGAACGACGGACTCGATCAATACTCACCCTTGATCACGAAGTACGAGCCCCGGATCGTCCCGGCCAACTTCGACTTCTGTCGCGCGAACTTGAACGAGCCGAGCTCGACGGGGACCTCCATGCCTTCGGAGAGCTTGAACCCGACCGCTCGCTTCTTCGGTTCGTCGAGTGGGTAGAGGACGTTGATCGACAGCCCGCTCTCGTAGAACACGTAGGTCCACCGGATGTTCTCGACCTGGAAGGCCGTCGCCTCCAGCGGCCGTGACGCAATGACGATGTCGCGCTCCTCGGCGAGGATGCGGTGCACCCGATCGATCGTCTCCTTGGCCTCGGCGGCTGGCTCGACGGTGAAGACGTGGTCGTACTTGTTCTTGAAGTACCGAGCCTCGTTGGCCCGCAGGCCGGCCAGCGCGGCGGCGACCGGCGACGACTCCAGGCCGGTGGTGGAGAC
>JAUTXM010000495.1 GCA_030838025.1 Acidimicrobiaceae bacterium | reverse complement strand
GGGCCTGGGTGCTCCTGTGGGGGCCGGCGGGTGCCGACCAATCGAGGTCGGTCTTCGAGTCCGGCCTGCAGTTGAGCAACACCACCGTGGACCGCATCTATGCCGGGCAGACCAGGCAGGTCGTGTTCATCACGGTCATCCAACACGCGGTCCGTGACGGGAAGCTGGAGCTGCGTTATGTGCCCCAGCCCCGGCTCACCCCTCCGGCCTTGAGCGTGACGATTCAGGCCCCGGGCTGGACGGTCGGCGGTAAGGCGACCTTTGCCGGGCCATGGGACCGGACCATCAACTTGAGCTGGAAGCTGCACCACTAGGGCAGAGGTCGCCGGTTCTCGCTGGCCGGGGTCGGATCACCCAGCGGGCTCGATGCGGTGCAGCGCGACGGTGTCGACGTCTGCTTCCCGGAACATCAAGGCGGCACCATGGGAGACCACAGGCGGGATGCGCTCGGCGGTGTCCGCTAGTCGCGGCGCGCCGGCGGCCGGGTCCCTGACGGCACCGGCCGAGGCCCGCCGTTGCCGTCCGGGCGGGGCGCCGGCCGGGTGCGCAACGGTCCCGGGTCCACCTGATAGGGCTGGTACACGTACGAGTAGGACCCTTCGGGGCTGACGTTGTTGAGAACCGTCCCGATCAAGGGCGCGTCGACCTGCCGGAGTGTCTCCAGCGCCTGCGCGACATGCTTCCTGGTGGTCGAGCCCACAGTGACCACGAGGAGCGTGGCGTCCACCAAGCGGGTGAGGACGGCGGCGTCGGTCACGGGCAAGACCGGGGGAGAGTCGACCAGCACGATGTCAGCCTCGCCCTGGAGCGCCGCCAGCACCTCCATTGCTCGCTCCGTGGAGAGGAGCTCCGAGGGGTTGACCGGAAGCGGTCCCGACGCAAGGATCCGGACATTGGGCTCGCCGGGAACCTTCTGCAGTGCCGCGAACACCGGCAGTTCGCCGAGTAACACCGAGGTGAAACCGACCGAGTTGTCCAGCCCGAAGAACTCGTGCAGTCGGGGTCGGCGCAAGTCGCAGCAGGTGATGATCACTCGCTGTCCCACTTGGGCCAAGGCGATTCCCAAGTTGGCCAGAACCGTTGTCTTGCCTTCACCCGCGGACGGACTGGTGACCATGATCGTGCGCAACGGGCGCTCGAGTGAGATGAACTGGATCGAGGTGCGCAAGCCCCGGAACGCCTCGGCCCCAGGCGATGTGGGGTCGGTGAGGGTAACGAGGATCGGCTGATTCCGGTCCTTCCAGCCCGGAACCTGCGGGATCATTCCCACGTTGGGTGTGCCGCCCAATGCCCGGTCCAGGTCGTCGCGGGACTTGACGGAGTCGTCGAAGTACTCAAGGGCAAAGGCAGAGCCGATACCGAGCATCAGGCCCGCCACGATCGCCAGAACGAGATCCCGGGTTGGACGGGGCGACACGGGCGAGTTGGCGATGGTCGCCGGGCTGACCAGCTGGACTCCACCTGAGGTCAGGGATGCCTGAACCTGGATCTGACTCAGCTGCTGCTTGAACGTGCCCTGCTGTTGCAACAGGCTGTCGACCTGCGTGCCCAAAGTGGCGTTGAGCGCCGTCTGGGACTTGGCGTCCGCGGCCTTGATCTGGGCGTTGAGGTCATCGATCTGGTGCTGGAGGTCGGCAATGCGGGCCTGGATCTGTGATTCGGCCGCCAAGGCATCGTTCAGATCCTGCGTCCGCCGGTAGTTGATGAACGCATCGGCGTAGGTGTTCGCGATGGTGGCAGCGCTGGGCGGGTCGGTGCTCTGCGCCGAGATGTCGATGACGTTGGCCTGCCCGTGGGCGATCACCGTCACGTTCGGGGCCGATCCGAGTTGGGCCTGCACCGCTTCCTTGACCGGCTGGCTGGTGATCACCTGGATCTGCGTCTGCAACTCCCGCGCGGGGTCGCCCGCGGCAGCGTTTGGGTTGAACAGGTTCACTGTGGCCGACGCCTTGAGCAGAACCGAGGCCTTGCTGGCGTAACTGGGCGTTTGCACCAGCGCCGAGGCCAGGGCGATGCTGGCCACGATGAACACCGCGAAGATAATCGTGGTCCGTCGCCGCGATACGACGCCCAGGTAGTCGCGTAACCCCAGGAGCGACTCGTTCGACGACTGCACTGCAGTGGAGATTACATGTGGCCCTGCCCCTCGTTGCCCTATTGCGACATGTTGTCGCAGGTCTGGCTAACGGGCCCCCGTCGCCTGGGCGAGCGCCACCCACCCGTCGTGGCCCACCGGGACCGTGAAGCCCGCGGTAGGAAGCACCTTGGCGCTGGTTCCCTGACCCCGAAGGAGCAACTCCAACCATCGGAACCGAGACGTGAGATACGCCGAGTGGCGGGTGACGCGGCCCAGCTGATCCAGCGTCGCGTTGGCCGCGCGCGGTGGTATCGCAACGATGTGGCGGGCTCCGAACAACTCAACCAGGTGGCGAACCGTCATCGCCTCGTCCGGCTGAAGGACGAGGGGTGCGGGCTCGTCCATCGTCGCCGCGAAGAGGATGCCAGCCGCCACGTTTTCGAGTTGCGCCACCGGCACCGGTCGCTCACCTGTACCTTCGAGGGGCACGGCGGGGAGACGGCGCATGAGCCGGGCGAAGTCCCGGGTGGCCTGATGCCGGATCGCCTGGACTGATGTCGGCCGATACAGCACCATCTCCGCCGGGACCTCGCCCCGGGCCGGATCAGCGTTGAGCAACAGCAGCTCTCCGTGAGCCTTGGACGAGGCATACGGGGACAGCGGGAAATGAGCAGCCGTCTCGTCAAGGGGATCCAATCGTCCTTGGACGGCCGCGGTACTGACGTGCACCAGCCGTCGCACCCCTGCGGCATGGGCCGCTCGGGCCAGAATCGCGGGGAGGACGGCGTTGGCCGCGAGCAGGTTCTGGGTGTCCGAGCTGCCCGCGCGCGGGTCGCCTGCGGCATTGATGACCACGTCGAAGGGTGCCAACGCCAGGCAGAGGTCATCGAAGGTCGACCGGTTGCTGCGGCGCCACCGGTCCGCGGCGTCGGCGATGGGAGCCGTCATGGCAGAAAAGGGGTGCACTCGAGGCATGCTCACTGGGGTGACAGAGATGCCGACGGTCTGGCCGTAGGCTGCGACGTGGGATCCGATGAACCCCGTCGCGCCCAACACGGCCAAGCGGTGCTGGTGGGTCACGGTTTGTCGACCGCGCCCAGATGCGACGCCCGAAGCTCCGAAACGGCCCCGGGCAGCGCCAGATAACCGGCGACCACGGCCAACGCGGCGAGGTCGCCAACGACCCGAAGGGCCGTTGTGCCCGTCAAGCTCAGGGCACCCAATGCGCTGACGGTCGCCATGACCGAGCCCACTGCCAGGGTTGTCTGGCCATGTGACCAGCCAGCTTGCACCAATCGTTGATAGGCATGTTGCTTGTGAGCTTGTGACCACGGCTCATGGCGACGTACTCGTCGCAGCAGGGTCACTCCGGAGTCAGCCAGAAAAACGGTCAAAGGCGCCAGTACCGCCTCGGGCGGGACACCGGCTTTGAGCCCCACGATCGCGGTCACGCCCAGCCAGCCGCCAAGGAAGTAACTGCCGACGTCGCCGAGGAACATTTTTACCCGGACGACATTGAACGGGGCGAAGCCGAGCACTGCCGCGGCGGGGATCAGTCCCGACACCAGGGCCGGCACGTGCTCGTGCCAGCCGACGATCCCCCAGGCGGCGCCCGCCACGACAACCTGCGCCACCGCCAGGCCGTTGATCCCGTCCATGAAGTTGAAGGCGTTGACATAGCTGACCAGCCACCCGACGACCGCACCCGTCAGCGCCGTTGCGGCCAGCACGCCACCATCGGCGCTTCGCACCAGCCAGATCGACGCGACGAGTGCGACCACCACCTGGCCGATCAAGCGGGGGACGGCAGCTTGTGGATGGAGGTCGTCGGCGAGACCGATCAGCCCCAGGCCGACGGACGCCATCAGGACAGCCTCGCGGTCAGCGCCCGAAAGCTGCGAGGAGAACGCAGTGGCCACCACGCAGGCGATGGCAGGTGCCAATCCCCCGCCCCGGGGGATCGCCGATGTGTGCGATGAGCGGCCGGTCGGAACGTCGAGCACCCGAACCCGGCGCATGACCCGCAGAACGACCGGGGACCCTGCGAGCCCGAGTCCGAACGCCAACGCGACGTCGGGAAGTGTGTCCATCGGAAGGGCTAGCGGCCCTGCCGATGCTCGGGAAGCGTTCCGCCAACGATCGCGCCAAGCCTAGGTCGGCGCCCTCGGGTGCGCCGAGCATCCATGTGTCGGCACCATAATCGGCGCTTGGGTGGCTCCGAGGGACGTCACCGGTCCCCTCCGCTACGGTGCCCACACCGAACGGAGGGCCTGGGCTGGCTAGGATCGAGCCAATCGCAGGAGACCTGGGTCAGTTGATTCACACGCCGCTGGTGACTACCCAGGGGGCCAGTCGCTGGGTCGCACGGTGGGTGCGGGCGCCGGCAGCGCCGGCTACCTCGCGGTCAGGTCGGGCATGAGGATCGGCATCCTTAGTCAGTGGTACGCCCCCGAGCCAGGCCCCGCGTCCTTACCCGAGGTGCTGGCTCGCCAGCTGGCGGCGCGTGGACATGAAGTAAGCGTGGTGACGGGATTTCCCAATTATCCGACGGGAAAGCTGTTTGCGGGCTATCGCATGCGCCGGAGACTTGACGAAGGGGAAAACGATGGTGTCCGGATTCGACGCGTTGCTCTCTACCCAAGCCACAACGATTCGATCTCTGGGCGGTTCGCCAACTACGGCTCTTTCGCCCTGAGCGCAGCGCTCAACGGTCTCGACGTACTGCGCCGTACCGACGCCTTCTGGGTGTACAACTCCCCGGCGACGATAGGCCTCCCGAGTGCCCTGGCGACCGCGGCGGGTGGACCGCCTCATCTCATGCACGTCATGGATCTATGGCCGGACACAATCCGCTTCAGCGGGCTGGCGGACCAACGGACCTATCGGGCGGCCGAACTGATTCTTCGAGACTGGTGTCGATGGACGTACCGTCGAGCCGCTGCCATTGCCTGCATCTCTCGAACAGTTACCGCAGTGCTTGAAGCCCGAGGCGTCCCGGCGGAAAAGCTCCACTATGTACCGGTCTGGACCGACGAGGAACTCTATTATCCCCGAGACCGACCCGACCGGCTGGCTCAGGAGATCGGCGTTGGAGATCGTTTCACGCTCATGTATGCCGGCAACCTGGGAGATGCCCAAGGTCTAGACGGGTTGCTCGAGGTATGTGCCCGGCTGTCCGATCTCGACGATTTTCACTGCCTCATTGCCGGCTCCGGCGTGGCGGAGCCCCGGCTCCGTAGAAAGGCCCAGGAACTGGGCCTGACCAACACCACGTTTCTCGGTCGCCTTCCGGTATCCGAAATGGGCCGGCTGATCGCTCTTGGTGATCTCCACGTCTTGAGTCTCAACGAGGACCCTCTGTCGGCCATGACGATTCCAAGCAAACTTCCCTCGATTCTGGCGTCAGCGCGGGCGATACTGGCTTCAGCCGCAGGCGAGCCTTCCCGTATCGTCAACGACGCGGGCGCCGGCTGGACGGTGCAGCCGGGGGATGCCGACGAGTTCGAGCACGCCGTGCGCCAGGCCCATGGTGAGGGGCGATCCGGGCTGGCGAGCCGCGGACGGGCCGGGCGCGCCTACTACGAGCGTCACTTTGCTCTGAGAGCAGGGGTCGACGCCGTCGAGACCATTCTCAAGGAGATCGCCAACTCATCAAATAGCCACGCTCGTTTATTGCAATCGGCCGGGGATCCGACAATCCCGCAGCCATGGGACTAGGGGGTAGCACGGTCTTGGTCACTGGTGGCACGGGGTCGTTCGGCTCCGCGTTCACCCGCATGTTGCTCGCTGGGGATGTAGCTGAAGTGCGGATTCTCAGCCGTGACGAAGCGAAGCAGGATCAGATGCGCCGAGACGTCTCCGACAATCGCCTTCGATTCTATCTGGGAGACATTCGAGATCCCACCGGCGTCGCCGAGGCCACCGCGGGTACTGACTATGTCTTCCACGCAGCCGCCCTCAAGCAGGTGCCTTCATGCGAGTTCTTTCCCCTGGAGGCGGTGAAGACAAATGTCCTCGGCAGCAGCAACGTCATTCAGGCGGCTCATGAAGCCGCCGTGAAAGCGATTGTGTGTCTCAGCACTGATAAGGCGGTCTATCCCGTCAACGCCATGGGTATGAGCAAAGGCCTGATGGAGAAGACGGCGCAGGCGTTCGTCCGCAACCATCCCGAGTCGAACACGACGTTGTGCCTCGTTCGGTACGGCAACGTCATGTACTCGCGCGGATCCGTGATTCCCCTTTTCGTCGAACAGTTGCTGACGGGTCAATCCGTCACCGTCACCGATCCGTTGATGACGCGTTTCATGATGAATCTGGCAGACGCCGTAGACCTCGTGAACTATGCGTTGACCAACGGTGAGTCAGGTGATCTATTCATCAAGAAAGCGCCAGCTGCAACCATCAAGTCGGTCCTCGCCGCTCTGGGCAACATCTTCGACGCGACCTTCTCGACGAACGTTATCGGAGTCCGCCATGGCGAGAAGATATACGAGACTCTGGCCACCCGGGAGGAACTGATTAGGAGCGTCGACGAAACAGACTACTTCCGGATACCGCTCGACGCCCGGGGGCTGGACTACGGGATGTACTTCGAGAAGGGAGAAGTCGAGGCCCGGCAGTTCGAGGACTACAACTCCAACACGACCCAACAACTCTCGGTGGCCGAGGTGGAAGACCTGCTCCTCGCGCTACCGGAGATTCGGCAAACGCTCGCCCAGCGTGGTCGAGTGGCGCCGACGCAACACCGAGGAGACGGCCCCTCGTGAGGGTGGCGATCACGGGTGCAGGGGGGTTTTTCGGGCGACATCTCCGCGTCCGGCTGTATGCCGCCGGCCTCCACGAGATTGTCGCGATCGATCGGGCTGCATTTCTTCACCCGACGTCCCTGGCCAAGGCGGTCGCCGACGTGGACGCGGTCGTTCATCTGGCGGGGGTAAATCGCGGCGAGGCCCATGTTGTCGAGTCGCAGAACGCCCTGCTCGCGACGCAGCTCGTATCCGCTCTCGATACCACCAGTAGTACCGCCTTCCTAGTGTTCGCCAACACCATCCACGCCGGCGCCGACACCCCCTATGGGCGCGGAAAGCAACGGGCGTGTGAGATCTTGGAGACTTGGGCCGCTCGGCGAGGAAGCGCACTCGTCAACGTCGTGTTCCACAACCTCTTCGGGGAGGGTGGACGACCCAACTACAATTCGTTTGTAGCAACATTCTGTGATCTGCTGTCCGTCGGCGGCCAGCCCGAGATCGAGACTGACCGACCCCTCGAACTGATCCACGCGCAGGAAGCGGCGCTGACAATACAGGATGTCCTGGCGTCCGATGCTCCACCGAAGTCGGCGACGCTTCTCACCCATGGTGTTGTGACCACGGTGAGCGAGGTGCGTGCTCGGTTAACCGCAATCGCCGACTGCTATACCGACGGCACATTCCCCGACCTGGGCGACAGGTTCACCCGGCAGCTCTTCAATACCTATCGCTCCTTTCTCTTCCCGGAGCGCTACCCCCTCCCTCTGCTGC
Organism: Acidimicrobiaceae bacterium; assembly: GCA_030838025.1. GTDB lineage: Bacteria > Actinomycetota > Acidimicrobiia > Acidimicrobiales > Palsa-688 > JALYXV01. The sequence goes on along the minus strand of JAUTXM010000495.1, from coordinate 3,163 downwards.
CCAAAGAGGACCACCGCGGAATGTTCGTGGAGGCGGTGCGGTCCGGCGGCGGCAAATCTCAGGTGTCGTATTCCACTACGGCGGCTGGCGTCACTCGCGGCAACCATTTTCATCTGGAAAAAGTCGAGCGGTTTCTGGTACTCAAAGGACGAGCGAGGATTGCAATCCGACCGGTCTTCGGAACCGACGTCCATGGCTTCGATGTATCGGGAGACCAACCGAGTGTTATTGATATTCCGACGCTACACACGCACAATATTACCAACGTTGGCAGCGGCGACCTCTACACCCTCTTCTGGACAGACGAGATATACGATCCGACGAATGCCGACACCTTCATGGAACCGGTCGCATGACCGGCGCATCATCGCTGCGAGTGATGACGGTGGTCGGAACGCGCCCGGAGATTATACGGCTGTCGTGCACGATCGCCCGGCTGGACGCCGCCTTCGAGCACACGCTCGTCCATACGGGACAGAACTACGACTACGAACTGGGTCAGGTGTTCTTCGAGCAGCTCGGCCTCCGCGCTCCCGACCGAAATCTCAAGGTTGATACGTCGACTCTCGGTCACGTCCTTGGGGAGACGCTGATCGGCGTCGAGGATGCGCTCCGCGAGGTGAAACCACACGCGTTGCTGGTACTTGGTGACACCAACTCGAGCATCTCGGCCGTCATCGCCAAGCGCCTCCAGGTCCCGGTGTATCACATGGAGGCCGGCAACCGTTGTTTCGACGGGAACGTTCCCGAGGAGGTCAACCGCCGGCTGGTGGACCACGTGGCGGACTTCAACTTGGTCTACACGGAGCACGCCAGGCGGAATCTTATTGTCGAAGGATTGCCGGCCCGGCGCATCATGCTCACGGGGTCTCCAATGGCGGAGGTGCTGGCCCGGTACGCAATGGCGATCGAAGGGTCTCCGATCCTCAGCCGGCTTGGATTGCAGCCGCAGGGCTACATCGTGGTCAGCGCCCACCGGGAGGAGAACGTCGACGAGCCCGGTCGTCTCGCGACGCTGGTCGAGACCATGATCGAGGTGTACCGTCACTTTGGCCTGCCCGTGGTGGTCTCCACCCATCCCCGTACCCGTTCGCGACTGGACGAGTCGGGTGTCGCGGCAGGCGAGGGCATCCAGTTCCACAAGCCGTTTGGGTTTCTCGACTACGCCCAGCTCCAGCGCAAGTCGTTCTGCGTTCTCTCTGACAGCGGGACGATCAGCGAGGAGTCGTCGCTTCTTCGCTTCCCGGCCGTGACGCTCCGAGACGCCATTGAGCGTCCCGAGGCGCTCGAGACTGGATCTATCGTGACATCGGGGTTGGAGTCCGGCGTCGTCATCGACGCGGTTCGACTGGTCGTCGAGCAATGGTCGAACGGAGACGTGCCGCCCGTGCCCGACGACTATCAGATCCTCAACTGCTCGCAGCGGGTCGTCAACTTCATCCGCTCCACGGCTCACCTTCATCATGCCTGGGCAGGAATCCGCCGGCGGCCCCCGATATGGACGGAATGATCGGCGTCCACGCTCGCCCGACTACGACGGGCCTCCAGGTGAGCCGGAGTCCCGCGACCACGCCCCAGACCGAGACCGGGCCCGAGACCGCCCCCCAGACCGCACCCGAGACCGGGCCCGAGACGCGAACGTGTTCATCGTCTCCTCATAGATCGCCTCGAGCCTTTCGCCGACGACCTCGGGCGAGAAGCGTTCGAGCACGAGACGTTTCGCAGCCGCACCGAGGCGGCTCGATTCGGCGACGTCGAGACTCGAAATGCTCTGGGCGAACGCGACCGGGTCGGGCGTCGAGACGAGCACGGCTCCCGCGACGGCCTCCGCTATCTGACAGGTGTCGGTGATCACCGTGGGGCGCCCGCATGCCAGGGCCTGGAGGACCGACATGGGAAAGGTGTCTCGCCGCGCTGGCAGCACGAAGACGTCGCAGGTATTGATGATGTCGGTCATCTCGCGCCGTGGCGCCGGCCCCATGAACTTCACTCGGGACTCCACTCCCAATCGGGCCGAAAGCGACCGGCACTCGGCCGTGAAGGCCGGCGCTACCGAATCTGGGCCCACCACGACGAGATACGTCGTTGGCGGCAAATGCGGGAGGGCCGCGATGGCGATGTCGAGCCCCTTGTTCGGCGCCAGGCGGTGCGCGTAGAGCAACACCCGCGCGTCGGGTGGGCAACCCCAGCCCGCTCGTCGGTCCAGCCTCTTTTCCTCGGACTCCGAGACAAGGACCGAAGGCATCGGGTTCACTAGTTCGTGGATCCGAGGCGACCGGCCGAGCGACTCCGCGATCTCCACGCTCTCGGCGTGGCTCAGGGCGATGAACACCTCGTCTGGCCCGACGCGATTGGCCACATTGAAGGCACGATGCATGAGGTTGTTCCAACCAGGGTCTCGATGTTGGATTGATCCGTGCGGCTGCGCCACAAAGGGCTTGCCGGTCCTACGACACAACCTTCTGGCGAGTTGGACCGTTGCATACGACCACTCATGAGCGTGGGTGAGGTCGGCCCAATCCACAGCGTGGCGAATGAGTGCGTGCGAACCGGGGCTAATGATCGGACCGACCGATCCGGGCCACCCGCGAAAACTCCAAGCCTTCGAATACTCGACCGATGCGCCAAAAGGACGGACAAGATCGAAGGTGGGCAGCTTGGCCCGCTGGCCCTTCCAGACCAGGTCGGTCGTGACAATGCGGACCTCATGACCGCGAGCTACCAAGGCCTTGGCCTGTTCAATCGCCACGGGCCCTGGACCGCCCAGGAGGGCCTGGTCGCTGACGCCGTGCACGATCAATGCTATCTTCATGTGTGTCATTAACTTTCGATGCATGTCGCGTTGGTAGGCGAACATCCGCCGGGCGACAGCCTTGCCGATGTCGATCGATCCCCTCCGGGTGATGAGGCTATGGCAAGACCCCTGCGCTAGGTTCTGCAAGCATATTCTGACCATGCGATGGAGATGACTGCTGGCGATATGACGACCCAGGAGGATTCGCCCGCTGCTGGCAATATCTCGACTCGAGCGGCGCACATACCTCAGTCCGGGTACCGACTGTGCCGGTTCATTTGGACCCATCCAGAGGTTCAGGGCCGCCGTGTCCGTGCGCTCGTCCGAGCTCTCGCCTGGCAGACCTGGCAACGGGTCGTGCGACGGCCC
>JAUTXM010000058.1 GCA_030838025.1 Acidimicrobiaceae bacterium | reverse complement strand
AACCGCAAGGGCCGGGTGCGCCTGCTGGCCTGCGCCACCTGCCGCGAGCTGGTGCGCTGCGAGCGCTGCGGTGCCACCGTTTCCCTGGCCGACGCCACGCTGACCTGTGCCCGCTGCCACGCCTCGCGCCCCGCGGTCTGCCTGCACTGCGGTTCGATGCGCATGAAGGCACTGCGCGTGGGTGTCACCCACGCCCGCGAAGAGCTGGAGCACCTGGCCGGCCAGCCCGTCGGCGAGGTGACCGCCGACACCGAGGTCATCCCTGACCATCCGATCCTGATCGGGACCGAGGCGGTTCTGCGCCGCGTCGACCGGGCCGACGCCGTGGCGTTCGTCGACTTCGACCAGGAACTCCTCGCCCCCCGTTACCGGGCCGCCGAGGAGGCCATGAGCCTGCTCGCCGTGGCCTCGCGCCTCGTCGGTGGCCGGAGCCGATCGGGGCGGGTGATGGTCCAGACCCGGGTTCCGCAACACGAGGCAGTGGTGTCAGCCCTGACCGCCGACCCCGGCCGCCTGGCGCGAAGTGAGGCGAGGATGCGCCAGGCCCTCTCGCTGCCGCCGGTGACTGCGGTGGCCTTGGTCTCGGGCGCCGGGGCCGCCGAGTTCGTCGGGGCGCTCACGGGCGTCGGCGCGTTCCCGGGCGTCGAGGTGCTCGGTCCGGACAGGGAGCGCTGGTTGGTGAAGGCGCCTACCCACGGCTGCCTGGCCGATGCCCTGGCGGCCGCGCCCCGGCCGGTTGGGCGACGGCTGCGCGTCGAGGTCGACCCGCAGCGCCTCTAACAGAAACCCTGGGCTATTGCTGCTCGGGCGGGGGCCGAAACAGCGGAGCGTGCCGACCGATGTCGACCGGCTGCGGCTCGGGCGAGAAATAAAGCAAAATGGTCGAATGAAGGACTGGTTGTTCCGAAGCCGAGTAACCGGCGAGATCACCTACGGCCAACGCCCGAATGTGACGCTTATCGCCTACTACGTGTTGTGGGCAGTTCGGCGCTTCGTCAAGCCGACCGGACAAACCGGCAGCGTGGTCAGCGGCATCACCGACGGACTGATCACAGTGTGGGCCATCGACGAGCTGGCTCGGGGCGTGAATCCCTTCCGGCGCATGATCGGCGGCGCGACACTCGCTTGGCGGCTGCGAAGCGTCATGGCTGAATGACCCCTCCTGCCAGCGGGCGCTTCGCCCGCATGGCCCCCCCGACGAGTCTGCAGACACGCCCGGCATCACCCTCCCCGGCGTTGAGGGGCCGGCGATGGCGGATTCAGGGAGCAGACGCCGCGTCGGGGTCGGTCCACGCTCGGCGCCGGAACTCGTAGATCGCGATGGCCGTCGCGGTGGCCACATTCAGCGACCCGACCCGGCCCAGCTGAGGGATGAAGCCGACGATGTCGCAGGCGGCCAGCGTCGCGGGCGAGAGCCCATGATCCTCGTGGCCGACCGCGATGCAGACGTCGGGGCCGGCATCGAGGTCGTGCAGCGGGACCGCGCCCGCGGCCAGCTCGAGGCCCACCACCCGAAAGCCGTCGGCCCGGGCCGCGTCGGCCGCATCACTGCCCCGCTCGAACACCGTCCAGGTGAGGTAGCGCTCGGTGCCCATGGCCGTCTTTCCCGTCTTCGAGTGGGCGGGGGACAGGGTGGTGCCGGCCAGGTACAGGTGGTCGACCTTGAACGCCGCGGCGGTGCGCACGATGCCGCCGATGTTGAACGGCGACTCGACGCCGTCGAGCAGCAGCGCCACCCGCCCCTCGGTGCGCCGGTGCCACTCCCGGTGCAGCCGCTTCAAGTCGGTCGGGCCGAGTTGCTTCACCGGGGCTGCTTCCACTCGGGCTGCTTCACTGGGGCCGAACCTCGAGCAACCGGTAGCCCTTCCGCGACGCCAGCTTCGTCGTGGCGTGTCCCGCGCCGCTCAGCCAGGCGGCCAACGAATCGCCACCCAGGTGCTTGTGCACCACCAGATAGGCCCGGCCGTCAGGTGTCAAACGGCCCAGCCACTCGAGGAGCAGTTGGTGGAGACGCTCCTTACCCACCCGGATGGGGGGATTTGACCAGATGACCGCGAACCGAAGCTCGGGGGGCATCGCGTCGGGCTCGATTGCCCTCAGGTTGGTCAAGCCGAGGCGGGAGGCATTTTCCCCGGTCAGTGCCACGGCGCGGCGGTTGGTGTCGATCGCCCACACGGTGGCGCCGGGCGAGCGCTTCGCCATGGTGACCGCGATCGGGCCGTAGCCGCAGCCCAGGTCGAGCAGGTCGCCGGTGGCGGGGGGCGGGGGGACGACGCGCAGCAACTCCACGGTGCCGGGGTCGATGCGGTCGCCCGAAAACACCCCGCGATCGGTGCGCAGGGTGTCGGGGCCGAGGACGACCTCGGTCGGCCGGGACGGCACCGTGGGCTCGGGAGCGAAGTAGTGGCTGTCGGCGACCGGGTCAGGGTAGCGAGGCCTGGGCCGATATCCTGGTTGTCCATGGCGCCGTACCGCATTCGCATCTTTGGCGACCCGGTCCTGAAGCAGCGCGCATCCGACGTCACCGACATCGACGGCCGGCTGGTGAAGCTGTCCGAAGACATGCTCACCACCCTCCGCAGCGTGGCGGGACTGGGATTGGCGGCCCCTCAGGTCGGCGTCCAGAAGCGGTTGTTCGTCTACCAGATGGGCGAGGACGAGGATCCCGTCGTGATCGTGAACCCCACCATCAGCGACGCCCGGGGCGAATGGGAATACGAAGAGGGATGCCTGTCGATTCCGGGGCTGTACTTCCCGATCGTTCGACCCAAGGAGGTGCACCTCACCGGGTACGACCTCCAGGGCCGAGAGGTGTCGATCGAGGCGGACGAACTGCTGGCCCGGTTGTTCCAGCACGAGCTCGACCACCTCGAGGGACGCCTGCTGCTCGAGTACTTGGACAAGGACCAGCGCAAGTCGGCGATGAAGGAGTTGCGCCGCCGTGAGGTCGAGGGCGACCGGGGCGCGGGGCAGCGGGTGCGGGCCGCGGTGGGCCGGGGCCGCCACAGCGACAGCTGGGAGCTCTGAGCGGTCGGCGCCGACAGCCCGCCGGCGGGCCGGGTGGGGATGCGCCCCCGATCGCTGGCGTTCCTGGGGAGCCCGCAGGTAAGCGTGGGGACGCTCCGGGCGTTGGTGGGCGACGGGTATGACCTCAAGGTGGTCGTGACCCAGCCGGACAAGCGCCGAGGGCGCGGCGGGGCCCTGCTACCGAGTCCGGTGAAGGCGGCGGCGTTGGACCTCGGCCTGCCGGTCAGCCACCGGGTCGACGATGTCATCGACGCAGGAGTCGACTTGGGCGTCGTCGTGGCCTTCGGAAAACTGATCAAGCCCCACGTGTTGGACGCCGTGCCGATGGTCAACGTCCATTTCTCGTTGCTGCCCCGGTGGCGGGGCGCGGCTCCGGTCGAGCGGGCGATCCTGGCGGGCGACGCAGTCACGGGCGTGTGCCTCATGGAGCTCGAGGCGGGCCTCGACACGGGGCCGGTGCTGGGGCGGCGGGTGGTTCCCATCGACGCTGACGAGACGGCGGCCGAGCTGCGCGCCGAGCTGGCGTTGGAGGGGACCGACCTGTTGCTGGCCCAGCTGCGCGACGGGCTGGCGCCCGGCGTTCCTCAGGAAGGGGAGGCCACCTACGCCGCCAAGATCGACCCGGCGGAGCTGCGGCTGGATTGGCGCCAGCCCGCGTCGCGGCTGCACCGGGTGGTCCGGGTGGGCCGGGCGTGGGCCATGTTTCGGGGCCGGCGGCTGGGCGTCGGGCGCGCCGCGCTGGGTCCTGCGGATGTCGCGCTGGCGCCGGGGGAGTTGCGGGGCGTGCTCGTCGGAACGGGCAACGGGTCGTTGGAACTGGTCGAGGTGCAGCCCGAAGGGCGTTCGGCCATGACTGCCAGGGCTTGGGAAAATGGGGCGCGGCCCCAAGCGGGCGAGTTGCTCACGTGAGGGCGTCGCGGGCGGAGGCCCGCAGCGTGTTGCCGGAGGGCCGTCCGAACATGGGGACCGCCCGAGGCTTGGCGCTCCAGGCGCTGCTCGAGCTGGAGGAGACGGCCGGCCGGGCCAACGTCGTGGTTCCCGAGGTCCTGGGAGGGAGCGGGTTGGCCGAGCGGGACCGGGCCTTTGTCACCGAACTCGTGTACGGGACGCAACGGATGCAGCGAGCCCTCGACTGGTTGGTCGACCGCCATCTCCGCCGGCCGGTCGAGCCGCCGGTGCGGGCCGCGCTGCGGTTGGGCGCCTACCAGCTGGCGATGCTCGGCACGCCCGCCCATGCCGGGGTGTCGGCGACGGTTGCCGAGGTCACCGGGCCGGCGCGAGGGCTGGTGAACGCCGTGCTTCGCCGGGTGGCCGAGGACGTCGCCCGAGGACTGGTCTGGCCATCCGAGGCGGTCCGGCTCAGTTACCCCGACTGGATCGTGGCCGAACTGACCGCCAGCCTGGGCGACGAGGAGGCCCGTGGTGCGCTGGAGCAGATGAATGTCGCCGCCCGGGCCACGGTCCGCGACGACGGGTACATCCAGGACCTGGCCAGCCAGTGGGCCGCCCGGGCGGTCCTCGCTGGGCGCGCCGGGGGTGCTGGGCGTGCCGGCGGTGCCGGCGGTGCCGGCGGTGCCGGGGGTGCCGGGGGTGCCGGGGAGCGCATCGCCGACCTGTGCGCTGCGCCGGGGGGCAAGGCGACGTATCTGGCCCACGGCAGTGACGGGGTGGCGCCTGCCCTCGTGGTGGCGGGCGACGTCGATGCCGGACGTTCCGCGGTCATCGCTGACAACGTGACCCGACTCAAGCTGGACAACATTGCCACCGTCGTGTTCGACGGACGACGGCCCCCTTTTCCCCCCTCGACGTTCGATCGAGTCCTGGTCGACGCCCCGTGTTCGGGTCTGGGCGTGTTGCGCCGCCGCCCCGATGCCCGCTGGCGGATCCGCCCTGACGACGTGGTCCGTCTCGCCCAGCTGCAGCGGGAACTGCTCGATCAGGCCCTCGACCTGGTGCGCCCGGGCGGTCTGGTCGTGTACAGCGTGTGCACGCTCACCGGTGCGGAAACCAGCGAGATCGACCAGTGGCTCGCCGCCTCCCACCCCGAGGCCGTGGCGGTCGAGCCCGGGGTCGGCGATGCCTGGGAACCGTACGGCCGAGGGGCTCGGGTCCTGCCCCAGACGCAGGGGACCGACGGAATGTTTCTCTTGGTGCTGCGCCGGCGCGCATGAGCGAAGCGCCGGTCGCTGGGTAGATTCAAGACCATGGCGTGGATCGGAGCCTGAGATGCCCCATCCTGAGGGACGAGGCGGGGGCTGGCCGTGGATGACGGGGGCCAGCGCCGCGGGCGATACCGGGTCCGACGGTCCGGGCGAGGCCGAGCCGGCTGGGCCGGTGGCGCCCAAAGCCAAGGTCCTGACCGTCTCTGACGGGGTCGTCGGGGGGACGCGGGAGGACCGGTCCGGCCAGGCGGTGGTGGCGGTTTTGCAGTCAAACGGGTTCGACGTGGTCGAGACCGCGGTGGTCGCCGACGGCGTCGTCTCGGTTGCCGGGGCCTTGACCCGGATGGCGTCGGGTTTCGCCGGGGTGATCGTGTCCACCGGGGGGACGGGGTTCGCCCCGCGTGACCACACGCCCGAGGGAACCCGCGAGATCATCGACCGTGAAGCCCCCGGCCTGGCCGAGGCGATGCGCCTGGTCAACCCGTTGGGCCGGCTTTCGCGGGGGATCGCGGGGATAAAGGGTCAAGCGATCATCCTGAATACTCCCGGCTCGCCCAAGGGCGCGGCCGAGTGCCTCGGAGCGGTAGTCGACGTGCTCCCCCACGCCCTGGAACTCCTGGGCGACAAGCCGACCGCGCACTTCTGACGGCTGCGCCCTCGCGGGCTGGTGGCGGCTAGTGGTGCGAGGGGCTGGGACCCTCGCCCGCGATCTCGAAGAACAGGTCGTCGGCGTAGCACCAGTACCAGTCCTCGCCCGGCTCGTAGGACTGGATGAGCGGGTGGGTCGTGCCGTGGAAATGGGCCGTGGCATGCCGATTGGGTGAGTTGTCGCAGCATCCGACGTGACCGCATTCGATGCAGCGGCGTAGGTGCACCCATCGGCCGCCCATCTGCAGGCACTCGACGCAGCCGTTTCCGCTGGGGGCGGCGCTGTTGGTGATGTCGGACAGATGGGTGCAGGTATCGGCCACCGTGGGCTCCTCTCGGGAGATCGCTTGTCGAAGATACTCGTTGCGTTTGAGAGAACCACCCCGTACGGCCAGGTGCGGGTGCTGGTGCGGTGCGGGTGCTCGTGCTCGTGCGGGCCGGCTTCGATGGGGGCTTGTGCGGGTGCTCGCTGGTTCGGGTGCTCGGTGGTGCGGGTGCTCGGTGGTGCGGGTGCGTGAGTCTGGTGGCCATCTGCGTCTTCGATGGCGCCTTAAGGTCGTCCTTGCGCTTTAACTCGCCCACAGAGCCGTAGATGTATATCGGACTCGGGCGGGGCCCTAAGCGACGGTCGGTTGGCTGGGACACCCCTCCCGGTAGAATGCCTGGTCAGCCACGTGGGAGGGTCGGTGGGGTCAGCAGTCGACGTCGACGAGGATTGGGCCCTGATGCGCGAAGCGATCTCGGCCGCGGCGGCTGTTCGTTCGCAGACCTCGCCCAATCCATGGGTCGGCTGCGTCATTGTCCCCGCCGGGGACGAACCCGCCGCCCTGGGCGCGACCCAGCCGCCCGGGGGGCTTCACGCCGAGGCGATGGCGTTGGACCTGGCCGGTCCGACCGCGGCCGGCTCCGTGGTGTATGTCACGTTGGAACCGTGCTGTCATCACGGCCGGACGCCGCCGTGTGCCGACGCCCTGATCGCGGCCGGCGTGCGCCGGGTCGTGGTCGGAGTGGTCGATCCCGATCCGCATATGCGCGGCGCAGGGATCGAACGCCTGCGAGCCGCAGGGATCCAAGTGACGGTCGGCGTCTGCGCCGACGAAATCTCCGAGCAGTTGGCGCCCTATCTCAAACAACGCAGCACCGGTCGCCCCTGGGTGGTGCTGAAGTTGGCCGCCAGCCTCGACGGCCGCACCGCCGCTCCGGACGGGACGAGCCAGTGGATCACCGGGCCAATGGCCCGGGCCGACTCCCATCGGTTGCGGGCCGAGAGTGATGCCGTGCTTGTCGGCGCGGGCACGGTGCGGGCCGACGATCCGGCGTTGACCGTTCGCAGCGTGGAGGGCCGCGACCCGTTGCGAGTGGTTCTTGGTCGTGTCCCTGAGGGGGCTCGGGTGCTTCCTGCGCTTGAATTGGAGGGGGAACTCGGCCAGGTGCTCGACGACCTGGGGCAACGCGGCGTGGTTCAGCTTCTCGTCGAGGGAGGTGCAACGGTCGCCCACGATTTCCATCGAGCCGGTCTGGTCGACCGTTATGTCCTGTACTTGGCACCGGCGCTGTTCGGTGGCGACGACGGTCGCCCCGTTTTTGCCGGCGCCGGGGCCGCCTCGATCGCTGAGGTGTGGCGAGGCCGGATCGTCTCGGTCGAAACGCTCGGATCCGA
>JAUTXM010000493.1 GCA_030838025.1 Acidimicrobiaceae bacterium | reverse complement strand
GGAGACAACTGCACGTAGAGCACCGATGAAGGGTCATTTGGGTCGGTGACGTTCATCGCTGTCGTTATGCCAGAGGCATCTTGTAGGAAGTTGATAGTCCTCGCCGAAAACCTAATAGCTCTACCGTTGTACGTGGCTGGATTATTGACTATCTGGCTGACAGTCACCTGAGCGGTCTCCTGCTTGAACATCGTAACGACTGCGGTGTGGGATTCAGTTATTGGGGGGGCAGTTGGCAGAGGAGATGTTGTTGGGGGCGTAGAGACCGAAGGGGTCATCCTCCCAGTGGTGGTGGTTGCTGTCAGCGTTTTGGTCGCCGTCGAGCACGCAACGCTGACAATGGTGACGAGTACCGCCATCACCGTTCGATTCAATGGACTGCCTCTCGGTGTGGGGCTGATAACTCCCAGCGTACTTGGCTGTCGGCTCCATTTCCCGCTCTCCGAGACCCCCTGCGCTGACATCTGCACCTCGCACGTGCCGAGGGGTAGTACCCAGCTGCCGAGCCACCCCCAACGGCGACCACCGAAGCAGGGCCAGATGCGTCGACCACGGAGGCAGCGTCGACGTGCAGTCCGTCACGATGCATGTGGTTCGCGTCGGACGCAAACGTGAACCGGGTCTGGAGCCGATAGGTGTTGGGCGCGGTCTCCTAAGGTCACTGTGAAGGTCCGACGGGACGGCATCCTCGACCCAGCAGATGAACTTGTTGCGAGCCAGAGGCGAATGTCCTTCCAGACATCGAGTGCCGTGGGGTTGGCGATCAGCGCCTTGAGCAGGTCTGCGGGAAGCTCATGCACCACCCCACCAGGCAGGCGCGGATTGCTCATAGGGCCGCGGCACTGCGCCTCGCGTCCCCTGCGAACGATTACTCGCCGGGGGGGAGGCGTGCGGTCCTGCTGAAACCGGGCAGTCGGAATAGGGGCGTAGTTGTCGTCACCAAGCCGGCGTTTCGGGGCATGCCTGCCCGCTTGGGGACTGAACATTATGGGGCACGATCGGCGCAGCGGTCCGCCCAGCGAGTATTGCGAAAATCCGTCGTTTAGGGCGGCGTGGGTAGCCGCGACTCGGCCGCGTTGACCACCCATACGAGATGATCGGCTCGCCGGCCGCCAACCGCCTGTTGGCAGGTTTCGTGTTCAACATCGAGGCGCCGATTTTCAGGGTGCTGCTACGCCTTTCGACCTAACCGTTCCGCTGATTGCCGTCCTTCGATGGTGTCAATCGCGTCGGCGGCTTCTTCGCCCACCGTCCCCCAACCGGGCACGGGCGTCGTGTCCACGGTCATCGCACGAAGGGAAGGCATTGCGGACGTGGTCCGCAGTTTCCCGAGCCCGAAGGCGCTCCAGAAGCGGACCGGCGCGCTGGGATCGTTCAGCATCTCGGTCAGGCAAGTCTCCGCATCGATGGGGGCCGGGTCGAGGCGATCACTGAATTCGAGCTGCTCAGCGGCCGCCTCAGCGGCCTGCCCCCGAACCGCTCCTGTACGAGTCGTATCGACCAGCACGCCCAGGAGCGCCCGGTCTGCGCCCACCACGAGGAGCTCAGGGATCTCCCCGAAGCCGAGAGCCCAAGCGGCCATCTTGGCCGGATCGGGCTCAGCACTGCCCGCCAGTTCGATCAACTCGGCAACCACCGGCTCAGTAAGGGGAGCGGCGATCAGTGCCTTCGCCCACTCCACCACATCCCCCGAGTGCCCGGTCGGATTGCCGTTCATCGAGTCCGACGTTATGCCACATCTTCGGGCCGAGCACCCCTCTCTCGTCCTGCGACCAGCGACCGTCAGGAAACGTGCCCCGTAGATGCGCGACGCTTCCTCGATGACGAAGTCCGGCTGTTCTGGTCACGGGCCGGCGTCGCTTCAACGGCGCGCCGTGGCGGTGACCCTCGACGCCGCCGTGTTGGTCACCTCCGGCCTGCTCGTCGTTCGTCGCCATCTCACCAATGCTTCGGTCATCCGCCGTCTCGCCGTGCCCGGTTGCGATCCAGGCGGCCTACTTCACGACCTCCACCGCCATGGCAGGCGGCTCTCCTGGGCAACTGCTGGCCGGTTTGCGGGTTGTCGACGCTGCTGGGCGGCGGCCCAGTTGGCGCCAGGCCATGTCGCGGTGGGCGGTCTGGGCCGGTCCTGGGATCGTCGCCCGAGTCGTCATAGCTGTCTTCCGGAACCCCTCGGCGAGGACGAAGGCTCGATTGGCGATTCTGCGCGACGAACAGGATCGCCTCGCCGAAGAGCTCTCCCATGACCCAGACCAACTCGACGAGCGGCTCCCGGCACTGCACAGCGGCCGAAGGATGGCCGCGCTATCGGCGCCACCCGTCATAACGGGGATCCTCCTAGTCGTCTACAAGGTCACCCTTGGCCGCGGCGCCCACGATCGTCTGAGCGATACCCGCGTCGTCGCGACCCGTTAGAGACCGGCAAACTCCCACATGACGACCCCCGGCCGTCGGGGCGCCCCGAGCCGTCGATACGCGCCCCAAGAGGGGGAGCGTCCCTGCGGGCTAAGCCGTACCGATGAGGCGATCTGGCGAGCCGGAGGGGGCCACCGCCCGTGTGCGACCCCCCGCCGCCGGGATCGCGAGTGCCGCCAACTAGCCGACGGTGTTGGTGTCCATGGTGACGGCGGCGGTGCGGGCCAGGGCTCGGCCGTCGACGGTGACGCCGGTGGTGAGGGTGATG
>JAUTXM010000491.1 GCA_030838025.1 Acidimicrobiaceae bacterium | reverse complement strand
CAGCCCGAGGAGAGAGCCATGAGTCGAGTCGAGACCGACAAACCGCCCATGATGCCGAGTGATGTCACCGGCGAAATCGGATTCTTCGACCGGTTCGCAGGTGGGGCCTCGAAGATAGCGAGTCGGGCACCGTTCTTCGCGTTCTGTGTGCTGCTCATCGTGGTGTGGGTACCGTCGATCTCCTTCTTGAAGGTTGACACCTGGCAGCTGATCATCAACACCGCGACCACGATTATCACCTTCCTGCTCGTCGCCCTGCTGCAGAACTCGCAGACGCGCAACGATCAGGCCACCCAACACAAACTCAATGCGATCGCTGACGGCCTCGCCGACCTGATGATCCGGGTCGCGGATCGCTACCAGGATGACGACCTTCATGGCGAGGTGCAGGAGCTGAAGCTGGCGGTGGGCCTCGAAGGGCGCGAAGGCACTGCCCATCACGATACGAACAGCCAAAACGGCCATACGGTCGCCGAACGAACCTCGTAAGGACACCGGTCGTCGAAGCGGGCCGCAAGAAACGTGCCCGAGGGCGGCCGTGGATCTAGCGTTCGACCGTGGCGAAGCTTGAGTTCGAAGCGCTCATCCGCTCCAGCCGCGGCGGCGGGGCCTTGGTGGAGTTGCCGGCTGACACTGCTCAGGTGTTCGGCACCCGGGCCAGGTTCGCGATTCGGGCCACGTTCAACGGCGTCGAGTACCGGGGATCGACCATGCCTGTCGGCGATGGCTCCTTCTGCCTTGGTGTTTCAAAGGCCGTGCAGCTCGCCGCCGGCGTCGACATCGGCGATTTGGTCCACGTGGTCGTGGAACTCGACACTGCGGAGCGAACCATCGAGGTCCCCGATGACCTTGCGACCGCACTGAAGGAAGCGGCGTTGACCGACACGTTCAACGCCATGGCCTACACCCATCGCAGGGAATACGTTCATTGGATCGTCCAGGCAAAAAAGGACGAGACACGCCGACGCCGTCTGGCCCGAGCGATCGAGATGATCGCGGGCGGCGACCACCTGTCGTAAGCGTCGAGGACCCATGGATGACGAGCGGGAAGCCCCGACCCTACGCCGGTCCCGCTGCCAGCCCACCCGACCGCTGGCGTCTCCCACCGATGGCGCCCCCGACCGTTCCGGCCGCGATCGCCAGCAGCGGACCGATGATGAACCCGACGAGAAGCGCCACTGCAGACTCACGCCGCACGAGGAACGCCGCGAATCCCGGCCACTGTGCCAGCCGATGGCCGCGCTCGGTCACCGGCCCGAAGCCGTTGAAGGCCGACACCGCCTCATGGTCGTACGTCCACCACCCGGCCGCGGCAAAGGTCAACGTCATCAGTCCGACAAAGAACACCACGCCGCTGATCAGACCCACCCACAGCCCGACCCACATCCCGGTGCGGACACCGGTCGGGTTGTCGCTGTTGGCTCGGGTCGCCATGGCTCCGGCGACGATCGTGGTGCCCACCCCGAGCAGTCCCACATATCCGCCGTCGGTGAGGGGTGTCACCGCCACCAGGTACATGACGCCGACCGCCACCCCTGCGACGATCCCGTGGTGGGCGGAGATCCTGGCCCCGGTGCTGGACCTCCCGCAGCCACGCAGCGCCAGCCAGGTACCGGCGATCAGGAACAGGACCAGCAGGACGTCGTAACCGGGTCCCCAGGCAGTCTCGGCCGGATAGCGGAGCTGGCCATAGATGGCGAGCGCGGCGCCCAGGATGATTCCGCAGGTGATGGCGACTGCTACCCGCCTGCGGTTCCCGCCGATCCCATGTGTGGGACGCAATGCCGTGCGAAGACATCCGAGGGCAAAGTGCCAGCGCGCCGGGCGGCCTTCGACCTGTTCGAACTCGGAGCGCATCGCGGCACCCCAGCCGGAGAAATCTTTCGGCATCAAGCTCGCGGCCAGCGCCATCAGACTCGACGCGCCATCATGATCACCATCTCGCCCCACCGGGCCGACGGTGCGGGCGACCCGGGCGACCCGGACGACGACCCAGATCCCACCTCCGAGCAGGGCCACGAGGATCACGAGGGCGATCACGAGGCGCTCCCAGTGTCGAAACGCGGCTGGGCGCCAGCCGTTCGGGCGCCAACCGTTCGGGTGCCAACGGTTCGGGCGCTAGCCGTTCGGGCGCCAGCGGTTCGGGTGCCAGCCGGTTGCACTGCAGCCGGTCCCATCGAGTCCTGCACCGCCGCGGCCAGGGCCAGACCCTCGCCCGTCAGGCGGTAGAGGTGGCGGGCAGGCCGCCCCGGCGGCGGATGCTCCTCCCAGACAGCCTCCAGGAGTTCTCGCTCGGCCAGGCGCATGAGGATCGGGTACAGCGAGCCGGATTTCAGGTCCACTTCCACTGCCAGGTCATAGCCATGGCGCCAGGCCTCGGGCCGCCCTGCCAGGGCCGCGAGCACCTTCGTGGTCTGCGGCGAGGGCATACGGGTACGGGGCATGCGGCAACTCTATCTAAGTAGAGTTACTTGCGCGGCACGCGGCGGTCGATCCGACAGCGCCAGGGAGCTGCCGACATGTAGCGCTCGCGGTCACCCAGCCGAGGGCGAAACCTCGAGCGCCGCACGATCCCATCCGGCCAGGTCCGCGGCGGCCTCGTACGTGCTTTGGCAGAAGGCCAGCAACAGTGCGTCGGGGTCGTTCGCCGCGCGCACCGCGGCGTAGGGCAGGATGAACTCGCCCAGGCTGTGGTCGTAGTACGCAGCCTCGGGTTGGACCGGCCAGTCTGCGAACCCCGCCGGCTGCGGGTAGGCGTAGGCGTAGAACGAACCCTCTTCGCTGCCGCCGGGCCAGAACCCGCAGCTGTGCACTTCATGGCTGTACGCCATTTCCTGGACCCAGTCCGGACAGTTCGGAACCCCGCCGGGGTGTTTCGGCGCCGGCCGGCCCGAGAAACGGGTGGCCGCGAGGTCAGGGCCGCCCCAAAAGAAATGCACCTGACTGGCCTTTCCGATGAAGCGGGACCGGAACTGGTGCAACACGCGGTGCGCATGCAGCAACGCCAGCCAGAACCGCTGCGCCGCAGCCGCGTCGTACGAGTGATGCTCGTCGTCCTCGGCAAAGGGGATGGCGACCGCCACCTCGACCGGCCGGGGCAAGATCTCGACGTGCACGCCGAGTTCGTCGAGCGCCGTCATGGTGTCGCCATAGAAGCTGGCGACTGAACGGGGCACCAACGCCACCGTGCGCTTCTGGCCGTCGGACAGCCGCACCTCAAGGACGTGGTCGAGAAAATCGAATTCGACTTCGAGTCCCCGCCCTTCGGTGTGCATCAGGGACGTGGTCAGGCCTCGGGCCGATAGGTACAGCGGAACCTGCCACCAGTGGTTGATCATCGGCTCCAAGGCCATGCGAACCTTGCCGACGACCTGCGTCCACAAGTGCAAGGTGTCGAGCGTGTCCTGCCACTGCGACAGGGTGAGTTCTGGCCAAGTGGCAGTCACGGCGCGAGCTTTTCACCTC
>JAUTXM010000489.1 GCA_030838025.1 Acidimicrobiaceae bacterium | reverse complement strand
GGAGTGATGGAGCTCACACCGAAGATGGAGCAGTTGGCGACCCAGAGCCAATGGGACTTCAGCGATCTCCGGGCGCTGTACGTCAACTGCACCCTGAAGCGCTCGCCGGAGCTGTCGCACACCCAGGGCCTGGCGGACCGCTCGATGGAGATCATGCGCCGCCAAGGCGTGACCGTCGACGTTGTCCGCGCCATCGACCACGACATCGCGACCGGCGTCTGGCCCGACATG
Organism: Acidimicrobiaceae bacterium; assembly: GCA_030838025.1. Taxonomy (GTDB): domain Bacteria; phylum Actinomycetota; class Acidimicrobiia; order Acidimicrobiales; family Palsa-688; genus JALYXV01. Next base: position 9,830 of record JAUTXM010000489.1, on the reverse strand, counting down.
ACCGAGCACGGCTGGGACCGTGACGAGTGGCCGGCCATCTTCGAGATGGTCGACTCGGCCGACATCTTGGTGCTGTGCACGTCCATCTGGCTCGGGGAGAAGTCCTCGGTGTGCACCAAGATCATCGAACGCCTCTACGGCAACTCGCATCTGTTGAATAACGCGGGCCAGTACGCGTTCTACGGCCGGGTCGGCGGTTGCCTCGTGACCGGCAACGAGGACGGCGTGAAGCACTGCGCCATGAACATCCTGTACTCCCTGCAACACCTGGGCTATGTCATCCCGCCTCAGGCGGACGCGGGCTGGATCGGTGAGGCGGGTCCGGGCCCGTCGTACCTGGACCCGGGTTCGGGTGGCCCGGACAACGACTTCACCAATCGCAACACCACCTTCATGACCTGGAACCTGCTGCACCTGGGCCGCATGCTGAAGGACGCGGGCGGCATCCCGGTGCACGGCAACCAGCGCTCGGCGTGGGACGCGGGCTGCCGCTTCGACTACCCCAACCCCGACTACCGCTGATGGCCACCACCGCGTCGCGAGCCGTGCCCGAACCGTCGCTCGAGCCGCCGCCATTGACGCCCGGAGAGGGGGGTGACGACTGGTACAAGGCGCTGGAGCCCGACGAACTGCCCGAGGGCCGGGTCAAGACGGTCACCATCGGGCACCGCTCCTTGGCGCTCACCCATTACCGGGGTGGTTACGGCGCCCTCGACAACCGATGCCCCCACCAAGGCGGCCCACTCGGCGAGGGGTCGATCGAAAAGGGGTGGCTGCGCTGTCCGTGGCACGGCTACGACTACTCGCCGTGCAACGGCACCCCGCCCCCAGGCTTCACCGACGCCCCGGCCGGCTACCGCACCGAGGTCCGCGACGACGGCGTCTATGTCGCCCTGCCCCCCGAGATCGCCCGGGTCCGCACCGTGTCGGATGTGATGGTCGAGACGATGATCAACTGGGGCGTCACCCATGTCTTCGGCATGGTGGGCCATTCCAATCTGGGCCTGGCCGACGCCTTCCGAGCCGCCGAGGAGCGCGGCGAGCTCACCTTCATCGGCATCCGCCACGAGGGTGCGGCGTCGTTCGCGGCCAGCGCCTACGGCAAGCTGACCGGGGGCCTGGCGGCCTGTTTCGGCATCGCCGGCCCCGGCTCGACCAACCTGCTCACCGGTCTCTACGATGCCAAGGCCGACCGGGCTCCGGTGCTGGCCTTGTCGGGCCAGGTGCCCTCCAAGGTCCTCGGCCGAGGCGCCTTCCAGGATGTGGACCTGAACGCCGCCTTCGCCGCAGTGGCCCGCTCGACACACAGCGTGCTCGCCAGTTCCGACCACGCCGAGCTGGTGAATCTGGCCTGCAAGACGGCGTTGTTGGAGCGCGACGTGGCCCACCTGGTGTTTCCCGACGAGGTGCAGAACCTCCCCGCCACTGGCCAACGTCCAGGCGGTCCCGCGGGGCGGGTCCCCAACCGCGAGATCGCCCCGCCGGCCGAGGCGCTGCAGGCGGCGGTGGAGCGCATCGCACGCGCCGAGCGCCCGCTGATCATCGTCGGCAACGGCGCCCGCCACCACATGGACGCGGTCATTGCCCTGGCCGAACAGATCGGGGCGCCCGTGGCGACCACGTTCAAGGCCAAGGGCCAGATCTCTGACCATCACCCGCTTGGCTGCGGCGTCCTCGGCCGCAGTGGCACGCCGATCGCCTCATGGTTCATGAACGAATGCGACCTGGTGGTGGCCTTCGGCGCCTCGTTTTCCAACCACACCGGGATCGCGGCCTACAAGCCGATCGTCCAGGTCGATTTCGACCCCATGGCGCTTGGTCGTTTCCACGCCGTCGAGGTACCGGTCCTCGGCCATGTCGGCGTCACGGCCCGGCTGATCGCGGCGGCCCTGCCCACCGACGACCATTTTCCCAACCCTCGTCCCGAGGTCGCCGAACGCTGGGAGATCTGGCGGGACGAGAAGGCGCGCCGCCGGGCCGACGATTTCGGCCAGGGCATGAACTCCGCCACCGTCTTCGACGCCATGAGCGACCTGGTGCCCGACGACGCCGTGCTGTGCGTCGACGTGGGGAACAACGCCTACTCCTTCGGCCGCTACTTCGAGGTCTCGGGCGGCCAGGACGTGCTGATGTCGGGGTACTTGGGGTCGATCGGCTTCGCCCTGCCGGCCGCCTTGGGTGCCTGGGCAGCGGTGGGGAAAAGCCGCCCGGTGGTGAGTGTGAGCGGCGATGGGGGCTTCGGGCAGTACGCCATGGAGCTGACCACTGCGGTGAAATACGGCATGAACCTCACCCACGTCCTGCTCAACAACGGCGAGCTGGGCAAGATCAGCAAGGAGCAGCGGGCCGGTGAGTGGCAGGTGTGGCAGACCGGGCTGCACAACCCCGATTTCGCCGCCTTTGCCACGTTGTGCGGCGCCGCCGGTTACCGGGTCGCCACGCGGCCGCAACTGGCCGAGGCGCTGGCGGCAGCGTTGGCCCACCCCGGGCCGGCACTGGTGGAAGTATGCGCCGACCCGCTGCTGGTGTGATTTTTGTCGACATCACGGTCGGGACACACGGCTTCATCGCCTCGTAGCAACCGTTTTTGCCACTGGATGTATATATAACGTCGGTTTGTGGCAAGAACGGTGCCGACCTCTACCGCGAGGCGCGGCGTTCGGCGCAGTCGACGGTGTTTCGGAGCAGCAACGCCACGGTCGTCACGCCGACACCGCCCAACCGGGGCGTGATCCACCCCGCCACCTCGGCACAGGATTCGTCCACGTCCGAGAGCAGCCGCCGGCCCTCCCAAGTGATCCCGCCGCCGACCACGGCCGCCCCCGGGCGGATGACATCGGGAGTGATCATGCCGGCAACGCCGGCGGCCCCCACCACGACATCGGCTCGACGGGTGTAGTCGGCCCAATCCTTCACCCCGGTGTGCACGACGGTGACGGCAGCGTTGGCGTGGGGCTCCTTCAACGCCAGTAGCAGCGACAGGGGCCGCCCGAGGGTGGGGCCCCGGCCCACGATCACGACGTTGCGGCCCGCTACGGGCACGTCGTAATACGCCAGCAGGGCCTGGATGCCGGCCGGGGTACAGGGCCGGGGACCGGGTGCGCCGAGGGCCAGCAGTCCCAGGTTGACCGGATGAAGGCCGTCGGCGTCCTTGGTGGGGTCGACGGCGACCATGGCGGCGGTGAAGTCGAACCCGGCGGGGACGGGATTCTGGATCAAGAATGCGTCGACGGCCGGGTCGGCGTTGAAGCGGGCCACGGCCGACAGGAGGTCGCCTTGGGACGCGTCGGCGGGGAGTTGCTGGTGGAGTGAGACCAGCCCGTAGCGCTGGCACATCTCGTGTTTCTTGGCGATGTACCCGGCTGACGCGGGGTCGTCGCCGACCAGGATGGTCCCTAGTCCCACGGTCGTGCCGGCCGCGGCGAGCGCCTTGACCCGTTCCCCGACTTCGGCATAGACCGCGTCGGCAACGGGACCGCCCGGCATCAAGATGGCCGCCATCAGCCCGCCCCGCCGGGCCGGCCCGCACAGCGCGCTCGGCTCGCTCGGCTCGCTTGGCCGGGGGCGCCGGGACTGCCGGGGCGGCCCGGCCGGACTGGCATCAGTGCTGGAACTGGCGTTCGCCGGTCAGGACCATGGCGAGGCCATGTTCGTCGGCCGCCGCGATCACTTCGCCGTCGCGCACCGACCCGCCGGGCTGGATGACCGCCGCCACGCCCGCCGCCGCCACCGCATCCAGCCCATCGCGAAACGGAAAAAAAGCGTCGCTCGCCGCGGCTCCGCCCTTGGCCCGGCCGGCCGCCCGTTGCACGGCCAACTCCCCCGGCGTCACCCGGTTCTGCTGGCCGCCGCCGATGCCTACCGCCATGCCCCCCGACGCCAGCACGATGGCATTGGACTTCACCGCGGCGCACACCCGCCACGCCAGCTCCAGGTCGCGCCACTGCTCCTCGGTCGGTGCGACCTTGGTGGCGACGCGCCAGTCGCCCCGGCCGGTTGCGAAACGGTACGGCTGCTGGACCAGCCATCCGCCGCTGATCTGGCGCAGGTGCAAGTCGCCCGCGGTCGGCGGGGGGGCGGCGAGGACGCGCATGTTCTTGCGTTTCGAGGCCAGCAGGTCGAGGGCCCGGTCGTCGTAGCCGGGCGCGATCAGTACGTCGGCCTTGGGGTTTGCCACGAGGTGCTGCGCCAGCGCCTCGTCGACCGGGCCCGACAGGGCGACGATTCCGCCGAAGGCCGACATCGGGTCGCCGTCGAACGCCCGGTCATAGGCCGTCAGGAGATCATCGGCCACCGCCGCCCCACACGGGTTGGCGTGCTTCACGACGACCGCGACGGCCGGACCGAGGTCGGCGAGTTGGTGGACCAGTTGCCAGGCCGCGTCGGCGTCGTAGAGATTCAGGTACGACAACGCCATGCCGCTGTGCTGGACGACGTCGTCCCACCAGCTGTGACGCCCGGCTTCTCGATACCGAGCGCCTGCTTGATGCGGGTTCTCCCCGTAGCGCAACGCCTGGGCGTGTTCCAACGACAGGTGAATGGTAGGGGGCAGGGTTTCTTTTCCCGCCCCTTCGTCCAACGAGTCGAACCAGGTGGCGATCGATGCGTCGTAGGCAGCGGTGTGGGCAAAGGCGGCCCGGGCCAGGCGCCGGCGAGTGGGTGCCGACAGGGCCCCGTCGCGGCGCAGCTCGTCGAGCACGACGGGGTAGTCGACTGGGTCGACGACGACGCCGACGTGGGCGAAGTTCTTGCCCGCCGCCCGGAGCATGGTCGGCCCGCCCACGTCGATCAGCTCGATCGACGGTTTCGAACCGAACGGGTACAGGTTGCACACGACCATGTCAATGGGCTCAATGCCGTGGTCAGCCAGTTGGGCCACATGCTCGGCATCAGAGCGGTCGGCCAGGATCGCTCCGTGGATCTTGGGATGCAGCGTCTTGACGCGGCCTCCGAGCATTTCGGGCGCCGCGGTTACCGATTCCACCGTCTGGTGGTCAATACCCGCCTCGCCGAGCGCCGCGGACGTGCCCCCGGTACTCACCAGGTCATGACCCAAGGCGACCAGCTCCCGGGCCAAGTCGACGACCCCGGTTTTGTCGTACACCGACAGCAGGACCCTCATGACGCCAGCTCTCCCTCCACTTCGAGGAAGCGGCGAATGGTGTCCGGGTACAGGCGCCGCTCCACTTCTTTTATGCGCTCGTGGAGCGACTCCGCGGTGTCCCCCGGGAGGACGGCAACTTCCTCCTGCGCCAGAATCGGGCCCTCGTCCACTTCGGCGGTGGCGATATGGACCGTGCAGCCGGTGACCGGGACGCCGGCCGCCAAAGCGTCGGCGACGGCATGCCAACCCTTGAAGGCGGGGAGGAGCGCCGGGTGGGTATTGAGCACCCGGCCCGGAAAGGCGTCGAGTATCGGCGCCGCGAGCACGGTGCCGAAGCCGGCCATGGCCACCACGTCCACATGGTGATGCTTGAGAACCGCGACGACGCGCTGGGTGTACCCGAGCCGGTCGAACTCGGGGCCGAAGTCGCCTCGTGCGACCAGTTCCGACGGGACGCCCGCAGCGGTGGCAATGTCGAGCGCCGCGCACGTCCGGTCGGCGATGACCACCGAGACGGGGAGCCGGGCGGCGATGATGGCGGCCAGGTTGGTGCCGCCTCCAGACGCCAGCACCCCGAGTTTCACCCTGCCAAACCTACCCGGCGAGACGCCCCGGTCCGGCGCTGCGCTCGACGACCCTCGGGGTCGTTGACGGGTCGGTCGGGGACTAGTAGGGCAATGCGGCAACCAGCTGGGCCGCCAGCTCGCCCGCCTCGGTGGGGTTCTGGCCCACCTTGACCCCGGCGCTGGTCAAGGCGTCCATCTTGGCCTGGGCGGTGCCGCTCGTGCCCGAGACGATCGCCCCGGCGTGGCCCATCTTGCGCCCCGGCGGCGCCGTCACGCCGGCGATGTACGCCACGACGGGCGTGGCCATCTCGCGGGCGATGAAATCGGCCGCCGCCTCCTCCTCGGACCCGCCGATCTCGCCGATGAGCATCACCACCCTGGTCTCGGGGTCGGCCTCGAACGCCGCCAGGCAGTCGATGAACGTGGTGCCGGGGACGGGGTCGCCGCCGATGCCCACGCACGTCGTCACGCCGATCCCCTTCTGTTTCAACTCGTGCAATGCCTGGTAGGTGAGGGTGCCGGACCTGGACACGATCCCGACTGGTCCGCCGGGCAGGGCGATCTCACCGGCGGTTATCCCGATGTTGGTCTTGCCGGGGCTGATGATGCCGGGGCAGTTGGGCCCCAGCAGCCGGGTGCCGGAGTGCTCCCGGCGGAGGATGTTGAACATGCGGGCCTCGTCCTGGGCCGGGATCCCCTCGGTGATGCAGACGATGAACCCGATCCCCGCCTGGGCCGCCTCCAAGATGGCGGCCGGGGCACTGGCGGGTGGGACGGACACGAAGCTGGCGTCGGCGCCGGTCGCCGCCCGGGCTTCGGCGACGCTGTCGAACACCGGGATGCCTTCGACGTTCTGGCCTCCTTTGCCCGCCCGGACGCCGGCGACGACCTTGGTGCCGTAGGCCCGGTTGCGCAGCCCGTGGAACCGGCCCTGGCCACCGGTCAGACCCTGCACGATCACCTTGGTGTGCTCGTCGACGAAGATGCTCACGCGTCGCCCCCAGGCCCGCCAGCGCCGGAGCCCGCGTCCGCCCGGTCTTCGCTGCTGCGCGCCCGCGCCAGTTCGACCGCGGTACGGGCCGCCTCCAGCATGGTCGGGCGGGACAGGACCTGGTCGGACTCGACCGACCGCAGGATCTCGCGACCGGCCTCGGCGTTGGTGCCGTCCAGGCGGATCACCATGGGTGCGGCGATGTCGACCCGGCCGAGTGCCGTGACGATCCCGTTGGCCACCTCCTCACCGCGCGTGATCCCGCCAAAGATGTTGATGAAGATGGCCTTCACCTTGTGGTCGGAGTTGATCACGTCGAGGGCATTGGCCATGACCTCGGCGCTAGCGCCCCCGCCAATGTCCAAGAAGTTGGCCGGCCGGCCACCGACCTGGTTGACCACGTCACAGGTGCTCATCGCCAGTCCCGCCCCGTTGGCGATGATGCCCACGTCGCCATCTAGGCCCACATACTGCAGCCCCTTCGATTTGGCCAGCCGCTCACGCTCGTCCAACTCGTCGATGTCGCGGAACTGCTCCCATTCGGGATGGCGGAATGCCGCGCTGTCGTCCAAGGTGACCTTGGCATCGAGCGCCAGGACCCGGCCGTCGGTGGCCAGGACGAGGGGGTTGATCTCGACCAAATCGGCATCGCCCTCGACGTAGCACCGGTACAGGTTGAGCATGATCCCGATGGCACCGTCCCTGGCGTCGACGTCGAGGCCTGCTTCCTCGACGAGGCGGCGGGCGACGTGCTCGGTCAGGCCGACGGAAGGGTCGATGTGGGCCCGGGCCAGCGCCTCCGGCTCCTCGGCCGCCACCTGTTCGATGTCGACGCCGCCACGCGCCGAGACCATCGCAAGATGGGCCCGGGCGCCGCGATCAAGGGTGAAACTGACGTAGTACTCCTTCGCGATGTCGGTGGCGTGCTCCACCCACAATCGCTTCACCCGGTGGCCCTTGATGTCCATCCCGAGGATCGCCCCGGCGTGGGCCCGCGCCTCGTCGGGCGTGGCCGCCAGCTTGATGCCCCCGGCTTTGCCCCGCCCGCCCACCTGGACCTGGGCCTTGACGACCACGGGGTAGCCCGCCGTGGCCGCCGCGGCCAGCGCTTCGTCCACCGTGTCGGCGGTGCCGCCGGGAGAGACGGGGATACCGAAACGGGCGAAGTAGTGCTTGCCCTGGTACTCAAACAGATCCATGGGCGGGCTCCTCGTCGGGCACATCCGACACGCCGTCTGACTCCCGCCGGTCGAGGGCGGCCTCGAGCCACTCGCAGATCGACGCCATGGTCGCACCCGGGCCGAAGATTTCCGCCACTCCGGACTCCTTCAGGCGAGCCACGTCGGCGGCGGGGATGATGCCGCCACCGAAAACCAGTACCTGCTCGCCCGCGAGCACCCCACGGGTGCGTTGGTGTAGCGCCTCCATCACCCGGGGAAAGAGGGTCATGTGGGCTCCCGAGAGCACCGACAGACCGACCGCGTCGGCGTCTTCCTGGACCACCGTCTCGGCGATCTGCTCGGGCGTCTGGTGCAGCCCGGTGTAGATCACCTCGAAACCGCTGTCCCGAAGCGCCCGGGCGATCACCTTCGCCCCCCGGTCGTGGCCGTCCAATCCGGGTTTGGCGACCACGACTCGATAACGCCGGCGCACTCCCGGAATACTACGCAGGTGCCCGACTCCCCCCCCGGCCGCCCTCGCCGGCGGACGGCGCTGTTGCTCACCATGATCCTGGCCGTCCTCACTGCGGTCCTGCTGATCGTCTTTGTCCTGCGCCTGTCCCGGAAGCCCGGGGCCAAGGTCAATCTCGGCGACCAGGAGTTCGACCTCGGCAAGGACACGCTCTTCGCGCCCCAGATCGCCAAGCACGGCCCGCTGATCTTCGCCCCCCTCCGCGGTTCCATCACCTTGTACGTGCAGCACCTTGGCGCCGACCCGGCCAAGGGCTGGCTGGCATTCGGCGCCCACGACCCCGGCCAGCCGCCCAACTGCAACGTGACATGGCGGCCCGCCAGTCATGACTTCGAGGACTCCTGCGACCACGCCGTATACCCGGCCGACGGCACGGGGCTCGACCAGTACGCCACGCGAGTCGAACCGTCGGGGCAGGTCATCATCAACCTTCGCCAATCGATCGGGAGGGCGCCGCCAATCACGCAGTCACCAACGCAGTCACCAACGCAGTCACCAACCACGTGACCGACGACGAACAGCCGGCCGGCCAGCCATCGGAGAAACGGCCGATCTGGGTGTTGCTCACCCCGGCCGGCCGGTCGCCCCGCGTCCTCCTGCTGGCCGCCCTCACGGGCTTGCTGACGGGGGCCGCGGTGGCGGCGTTCGACCAGACCACTGGGACCGTCCTGCTGGGCCGGATCCAGCGGGCCCCCCTCGCGGTACAGGCGCTCGGTCCCCTTTGTGGTCTCCTCCTGGCGGCGGCCATCTTGAAATGGGTCGGGGGTGGGGCGTCCCCCGCCACCTCCGACGAGTACGTCCGCAACTTCCATACCCGCGATCAACGACTATCGCTGCGGGCCGCCCCCGCCAAGGTGCTGGCGGCTGTGGCGACGTTGGGCCTGGGAACCCCGCTCGGCTACGAAGGGCCCTCCATCTATATGGGCGCCATCATCGGCTCGGCCCTGCAACGGCGGACATCATCGATGTTCTCGCGTCGCGACGCCAAAGTGCTGCTGGTCGCGGGAGCGGCCGCCGGAGTCGCAGCCATCTTCAAAGCGCCTGCCACCGGCGCCCTCTTCGCGCTCGAGGTCCCATACCGCGATGACCTGGCCCGCAACATGCTGCTCCCAGCGCTGGTGGGCGCGGCCATGGGCTACGTCACCTTCGCCGCCTTGGTAACGACCACGAGCCCGCTGCTGGCCATCAAGGGGGCACCGCCATTCGACCTGCGCGACTTGGGTGGAGCGCTCGTGATCGGCATCCTGGCGGGAGTCGGCGCCCGTGCCTTCGCGGGCCTGCTACGCGCCTCCAAGCGCCTGAGCACCCGCCTCAACCCCTTCGCCGGGGCAGCCTCGGCGGGGATCATCCTGGGCATGCTGATCGTGGCCGATCGGGCTATCAGCGACCAGCCGCTCGCCATCGGCCCCGGCTACCAAGCCATCCGCTGGGCCACCGACCCGACCCACGGCGTCGTTCTGGTTGCGGGCCTATTGCT
>JAUTXM010000487.1 GCA_030838025.1 Acidimicrobiaceae bacterium | reverse complement strand
CCCCGCTCACTGATATTCCCGGCCGTACCAGGGTGGTCGCCATCTCCTCCGGAAAAGGCGGGGTGGGCAAGAGCTCGGTAACGGTCAACCTGGCCGCGACCTTGGCGGCCCGGGGCCACACCGTCGGGCTGTTGGACGCCGACATCGCGGGGTTCTCGGTACCTCGCATGCTCGGGATCGATGGCCAGATCTCGGCCGAGGCCAACGAGGACCACCCCGAGCGACCCCGGATGCGCCCCATCGAGAAACGGATCGGCGCCGGCCTGGTCAAGGTCTTGTCCATGGGCTTCTTGTCGCCTGAGGACGAGGCGATCATGTGGCGGGGCCTGATGCTCAACCGAGCGGTCCAGCACTTCCTCGAGGATGCGGTGTGGGGCGACCTCGACTACCTCCTGGTCGATATGCCTCCGGGGACCGGTGACATCCAGATGGGCCTGGCCCGGATGCTTCCCCGAACCGAGATGATCATCGTGACCACGCCTGCGTTGGCGGCCCAGAAGGTCGCCGTGCGAGCAGCCGACATGGCCCGCAAGGGCTACCTGCGGGTGGTCGGTGTGGTCGAGAACATGAGCGGATTCACCTGCGAGCACGGCGACACCTATGAGCTGTTCGGCAGCGGCGGCGGCCAGCGGCTGGCGGACGAGATCGGCGCGCCCCTGCTGGGGCGCATCCCGCTCGAACCGGCGGTTTCCGCAGGCGGGGACGAGGGCAAGCCGGCGGCGCTCGGCGGCGGGCGGGTGGCGGCCGCCTTCTCGGACCTGGCCGACGCGGTCATCGAGGCCGTTCCGGTCGTCGAGATGCAGGATTGCACGGCCCGCATCCTCGACCTGGTCCACGCCGCAGTCGCCGAGAAGGACGAGGACTCGGCTGTTCGCTGAGCTGCCGCCGCTCAGTCGGTGATCCGCAGGGCAACCGCGGGTCGGATCCGGGACGCCTGGATGGCGGGCGCCGCGGTGGCGAAGAGCGAGGCGATGTAGGTCACGACGACCAGGATCGCCAGCTGGGCCCACGGAACGGTGAACGCGGTGCCGCTTCCGAAGCTCCCGCTGTTGACCAGCCGCCAGGCGGTGATGAGCGCCAGTGCGACGCCGATGAAGATCCCTTCGAGGGCGATGAAGCTGCTCTCGGCCAGGAACGCCCGGCGCACCGCGACCGAGCTGAAACCCAGCGCCCGCAACACCCCGACCTCCCGCCGGCGCTCGCGAACCGCCCGGACCATCACCACACCGAGGCCTGCGATCCCGACCAGCAGGCCCAAGGCGACGTAGCCCCGGATGAGGGTCAGGAACTGGCTCTGGATCGAGAACTGGTCGTTCACCAGCTTGCGGAACGATGTCGCGTCGGCGCCGTTGGCGACGTAGCGGCCATTGATGGCGCTGGCCAACGTGTCGTTGTCGGTGCCGGCAGCCGTGGAGACGAAGAGCAGGTTGGAGCTCGACCGGGCTCCGAACATGCGGTCGCTCAAGTTCCGGGACAGATAGACGTGGTCGGTCCCGTCGTAGAACGAGTCACTGACGATCCCGATGACGGTGAGCTGGGCGACCTGGCCGGTGATCGAGTCGCGCATGGTCACGATATTGCCGGCGCTGGCTTGGCCACTGCCAGGCCCGAAGCCGTTGCCACCGAAATCCCGGCCCACGATGATCTTGGTCGGGTCGGTCGCCGCCGCTCGATACACGTCCGCTTGGGTCGCGTACTGCGCAGACCAAGCGTGCAGGTCGGGGGACCCGTGGCCGACGAAGGAGTCGTCGTAGCCGACCGTGGTGTAGGTGTTGAACTTCCCGGTGTCGCCCAGCCTGAACTCGGTGGCCACTGCGGCGGTCGGTGCCACCAAGGTGACCTTGTCAGACAGCTGCTGGACGCCGGCCACGGACACCGGCTCGGCCAGGTTGGAATCCACGATGATGGCCGCGCCCCCTCCCACCTTGCGGATCTGGTCGTTGATCTGGCCACTGAAGAAGTTGGAGATCGTCGTCAGCAGGACCAGGACGAAGACGATGATGGCGTACATGGCGAGCAGCAGTCCGGTGCGGAACCGCTTAGCCAGGGGGTAGGCCAAACCCAGGCGCAGCGACATGTTGCGGGCCCCGCCGCCTACGGCGCGAATGGCCGCGCCGATCGTGCGCTGGTTGAACGTCACCAACAGCACCGCGAACACATTGAGGATCACGCCCTGGACGAAGAACACCGCGATACCGGCCTTCTCGAAGGCACCGTGGAGGATCCCGAAGACGGCGACGGACCAGACGATCACCGCGGCCGAGATGACCGTGACCGTCGGCCGGGTGGGCAGCCAGCCGAGGGACAGGAGTGACAGACCGACACCGAGAAGTGCCGGGCCGACCAGGGCGAGGACGGCCGTGTTTCCTGCGATGCCGATGATCGTCAATGCGACACCGACCACGGTCAGCACACCGCCGGGGATTGCGATCCACAGACTGCGCCCGTCGTGCGGAGGTTCGGGCAGGTCCCGGATCGCCCGGATGACATTGAGCCGGGACATGAAGAACGACGTGACCACCACGGTCACCAGGGCCACGACGAAGCCGAACATGAAGCCCGCCTGGAGGCTGTGGCGGGTGACCGCGAACTGCAGGCTGAGCGTGGACCGTCCGCCGCCGGCCTGATTGAAGATCCGTGAGGTAGCGGTTATGACCAGTCGCCCGATGCCTACCCCGACGAGCATTCCGGCCAACGCCGACACCAGGGTGTACAGCCACCCTTCAAGCGAGAACGAACCGACCAGGCTGGCGCGCCGGAGCCCCACGGCGCGCAACATGCCGAGCGTTTGCTTGCGTTCCTGGGCCAGCATCACGAAGATGTTGATCAACAGCAAGATGCCGACGGCGACACTGAAGTAGCCGAAGGTCTGGAACAGCTGGCTGAAGCCTTTGCCGGCCGTGTCCGCCACGTCGACCAAATCCTTTTTGGCGTCTTGCACCTGCGCGGGGAGGCCGTGCAAGGCGGACACCAACTCGGAGTGAACCGACGACGTGAGCCGGATCCCGCCCGTCACATTTCCCACATTCGACACCGCGAAGATCGACAGCGGCGGGGCCGACTTGCTCCCCGCCGGGCCGGCTGACTGAAGAGCGGTCAGCGTTCCTGTCGGTACGAACAGGTTGGGCGATGCGCTGCCTCTGAAAGCGGAGAAGGAGGTCAGGCCGGCGACCCCGAGCCGGGGCAGCACCCGGTCGACGCGGAGGGTACGGGAGGCACCGTAGGCGAAGACCGTGACGGGGTCGCCGACCCTGACGCCGAGCGTCTGGGCCAGGTCGGTGCCGATGGCCGCGTTGTCACCGGTCGGGGTCGGGCCGGCAATGCCGGTAGCTGACGGGTCGCCACCGAAGGTCCGGGCCGCAGCGAAGTCGGTTTCGAGGATCTGGGCTCTCGGCTCGGCGCGGGGGGCGGAACCGCCGGTGGACACCGCTGCCTGGAGGGCGAGTAGCGAAAGCCGGCCGTCGACGCCGGTGATGTTCGCCTGGTTGATGGCGTCGGCCACCTGCTGGCCCGACTGAGGCCCGTTGGCCAGGACGACCTCGTCGACCGGTCCCAGCTGGGTGTACGCCGAGCGGTGGATGGACGCCGTCAGGGTGTCGCCGACCACGTAGGAGCTGGTGATGATGGCCGTCCCGAGCAGGGCGCCCATCACGATGAGCACCGTCTCGCGAGGGCGCCGTGAGGCGTTGCGGATGGCGAGTCGCCGCAAGATGGGCTTGCGGATCAGGATGTAGATGAACGGCAGCGAGAGGATCACGGCCGGGACGGGGATGAGCCCGACGGCCACCAGTGCCAGCGCCGCGATGATGGCGACGATCCCCACCAGCCGCTCGGTGCGCGCCGGGCTCGGACGGGGCTCGGCCCGATCGGTCGGTACCGGCGGGACGGGCGGAGGGGCGGGGGGCGCCGGGGGGGCGGTTGCGGTCGTCATACCGACCCGGTGTTTCGCCATCGTTCGCCACCGCGTCGGTGCTTGGCGCGAGGCGGGGGCGGCGGGTTCGCGTCAGCCGGACGCTGG
>JAUTXM010000484.1 GCA_030838025.1 Acidimicrobiaceae bacterium | reverse complement strand
CCCGGATAGGGCCGGCTGGCGGGTTTCGCCGCTTCCCGAGGCTCGACGATCCACAGGTCGGATTCCAGGCGGGTGGACAGATGCAGTTCGAGGGATGACCCGTCGGAGGTCCAGGCATCGAGCGCCGCGGGAAGGGTGGCGGAGTTGTTGACGACCAGAAGATCGCCTGGTTCGAGATAGTCGGGGAGGTGGCGAAAGACGGTGTGCGCCAGGTCGGGGCGGTTGCGCCACCCGACGAGCAAGCGCACCTGGTCCCGGACCAATCCCCTCGCCTCGGGAGGCCTCGATGCTTCCAGTTCCGCGGGCAGCTGGAACGCCAATCCCGTCGGGACCGTCGCAATCGGGCCACGCGGCGCCGTCACGCCACGGGGGACCGTCGCGCCACGGGTGTCGACACTCGACATCACGCCACCGCAACGGTGGTGCGCTGTGGCCACCGCTGTGGCCACTGGTCGAACTCCTGGAGCCGGTAGCGCCCGCTCGGCAGGTCGTCGTGCGCCAGCGCCAGCAAGCCCGGCACCGCGACCTCCGGAAGCGGGCGGTCAGAGATGTCCTCGCCGGGAAACGCCTCCTGATGCATCTGGGTCCGAAGGTCGCCCGGGTCGGCCAGATAGATCCGCAACGCCGGCCACTCCTCGACGAGGACCCGCGTGATCTGTTCGAGTGCCGCCTTGGAGGAGCCGTAACCGCCCCAACCCGGATACGCCTCGACGCCGGCGTCGGAAGTGACGTTGACCACCCGACCTCCGCTGTCCCGCAGGACCGGCAACGCCAGCTGGATCAGAGCCAGCGGCGCGACGGTGTTGGTGTCGAATACCCGACGCAGGACGTCCAACGGGTAGTCCGCCAGTTCGGGTTGGGGGCTTGGCCCGAGCGCGCTGGCGTTGTTCACCAGCAGGTCAAGACGACCCAGCTCGGCCACGGCGTCCATGAGGGCCCGGCGGTGCTGCTCGTCCGCCACGTCGCCCGCGATGGCGCGGACCACGGTGTGGCGCGCCAGCTGCTGCGCCGCGGCCTCAAGGGCCTGTCCATCGCGGCCATCGACGACCAGCTGCCAGCGGCGCTCGGCCAAGCTTCGGGCCAGAGCCAAGCCGAGGCCTCGAGATGCTCCAGTGATCAAGGCGACCTTCATGGGAACCTCCTCGTACGAACCGTTACACAAGTAATACCTTGTTTTATTCTCTAAATCAAGGGCGTGAGAGGATCAATCAATGGAGGCCAGTCGCAACGAGTTCGAGGAACTGGTGGCCGACGCGCTCGACGGCCTCCCGCCCCACCTCGGGCGCCTCATGGACAACGTCGTGGTCATGGTCGAGGACTGGCCGAGCGAGGAGCAGTTGGAGGGGGTCAACGGCACCTTGCTGGGCTTGTACCAGGGCGTGGCCCTCACCAGTCGAACGCCCCTCAACTACGCCGGGGCCATGCCCGATCGCATCTTCATTTTCCGAGGACCGATCTGCGAGCGCTCACCCACCGCCGAGGCATTGGTGTCGATGGTCAAGCGCACGGTCATCCACGAGGTGGCCCACCACTTCGGCATCTCCGATGCCCGGCTGCACGAGCTGGGCTGGGGCTAGCCGTGACCGCCGCCGCATGCCCCTACCGCGTCGCCAACCCGATGATGATCCAGCACTGGAACGCCCTCACCTTCGTGCACTGGCGTTTCCCGCCCGATGCGGTGCAGCGGCTGCTCCCGCCCGGCCTCCAGGTCGAGGTGCGGGAGGGCTCGGCGTGGGTCGGTTTGGTGCCGTTCCTCATGGAGGTCGGCCTGCCCCGGGTCGAGCCCATCGCGTGGGTGTCGCGGTTCTGCGAGACCAACGTCAGGACCTACGTCACCGACGACTCAGGCCGCTCAGGCATCTGGTTCTTCTCCCTCGACGCGTCCCGCCTGGGCGCGGTGGTCGTGGCCCGCTCCACCTACCGACTCCCCTACTTCTGGGCCGCCATGAGTGTGCAGCGGGAAGGCCCGATCATTCGCTACCACTGTCGGCGCCGCTGGCCGGGCCCGGCCGGGACGGCGAGCCGGGCCGCGGTCGAGATCGGGGCGCCGTATCGGCCCGAGGAACTGAGCGCCCTGGAACACTTCCTCACCGCCCGATGGGCGCTGTTCAGCGTGGCCGGAACGCGGCGCCGTTTCGCCCTTGCCGCCCACCCAACGTGGCCGCTGCAGCGAGCGCGAGTCGTCGACTTCCACGACGAACTGGTGACCGCGGCCGGGCTTCCGACACCCACCGGGACACCACTCGCCCATTTCTCGCCGGGCGTGGCCGTCAGGATTGGCCGGCCCCAATCCGAGCAACTCGACAGCTATGTGACGGACAGGGCATAGACGCTGCCCAGTCCACCGACGTACAGGCTTCCTCCGGCGGTGCCAATGGACGGGAAATGCGGAATTCCGCCCAGCTTCACCCGCGCCTTCTCCACACCGGTCGCCGGGTCCAGACCCACCAGGCTCCCGCTCCACGCCGCGTGCAACCCCAACGTGTCCGCCACTACCGTCCACACCCACCCGTAGGCCAGGAGCGGGGTGTTGGCCTGCTTGGCGACCTGCCAGGTCACCGAGAATGACGCCTTGGCGACATCCACCCGCACCGCGGTCACACCGTCGCGGCACGGCACGAACAGCGTCGTTCCGGCCACGACCGCACCGCCGAACGCTCCGCCCTCGGGACCGCCGCCCGGGCAGACCGTCTTGCTGAACACCTCACCTCCGATCCCGCCGAGGTGATCGGCCCGCAACAAGTACCCGATCCCCTCCTTGCCGGCGGCGAACACCAAACCCCCGGGCAGCAGGGCCGGTGCCATCGACGCCAGGTCGATGTCCTGGCGGTTCAAACTGGCCCAGTTTCTCGGCGCCCATTGGTCAGCGGCGCCCGACAGGGCCGAGTCCAGCCGCATCACCGAGTTGGCCCCGTCATACGGCCCGGCATCGCCGGTGCCCGCCGGGCCGTTGGCGGTGTTCCCGGTCGACACCCATACATCTCCGGTCGCCGAGATCACCACTCCGGGAGGGGCCCAGATCGCCCCCTCGGCCTCCGACGGCACCTGCCATGTCTCCAGTGGACCGGTGCCGTCGGTGGGAGCGGCGACCACCCGGCCGTGATACGGATCACAGTCGCCCTCGAACCCGCCGTACGTAAAGTAGATGTGCCCGGCCGCCAGGTTGAGGGCGCCGCGCTGCTGATGATGGATGGGATCGGCGCCCGCGATATCGACGGGCCGGTGCCAGACGACGCTGCCGTCACCGAGGTGCAGGGCGAACAGCTCGTGGCGGGGCGGCCCCGCCAGCATGGCCACCGCGAAGATCGTCCCCGACGCCGCGTCGACGACCGCTGTGGAGGTAATCCCGTTGGGATCGGTGTTGCCGCATTGAAGCTGGGAAAGGGGCACCGGCGTCCCGAGATGGGCCCGCCATCGCACTGCGCCCGTCGCCGCGTCGAGGGCATACACGTTGTTCTGCTCGGTCGCGGCAATGACATTCGAGCCTGCGACGAGCGGCTGGCCGTACACGTCGCCTTCGACTGCCGCCGTCCACGTCCGGCGCAGCGCCGACGCCGCGGGGCTGGCCGGACCGATGCCGGTACGGGCGGCGTCGCCCATGTAGGTCGGCCAGTCCGCCGCGGTCCGGCCGGGCAGTACCGAGGTGGTCGACGATCCCGGCGTCGGCCGCGAGGTCGAGGTCGCCGCCCGCCCACCTGCGCTACATGCCGGAACACCCATCAGGACCACGCCGACAGCGGCGCACCACACCAACGGGAGCCGAATGCTCATCGCACGTCACCTCTTCGATAGGCAAACTTTTGCAGGCGACAGGATTCATACACCCCGGACCGAGGGAAGAGTCGATGTGGTCCTCCGAGGGCCGAGGAGGCCCGCGCTGACAGCGTCCCAGGAATCCGACCGCCGCGAGAAGGCGTCGAACGGCCTCGAAGCCCGAACCTTCGACGACGTCGCAGCGGCGCGCGCCCAGGTGACCCGCCGGGCCCGCGAGCTCGGCCTCGAGCAGCTGGCATACGACGCGTCGCTCGTCGTGAGTGAACTGGTCACCAATGCCGTCCTACATGGCCGCGGCTGCCGTGGCCTCACCGTGACCGGTGTCCCCGACGGCCTCCGGCTGGAGGTCCGCGACGCCAGCCGCATCCCGCCGGTATTGGGTTGGGCATCGGAACACGCCATGACGGGCCGGGGACTCCGACTGATATCGAGCCTGGCCGCGCGATGGGGTGTGGCTCCCGATGACTCGGGAAAGGTCGTGTGGGTTGAGCTCACCGGAGTGAGCCGGGCAACGGGTCTGAGCGAGGGCGAACTGCTGGCCCGGTGGGATGACGATGGGGGCACTGGGCCCCGCCCGATCAGGCACCACGTCGAGCTCGGCGACGTACCGACAGGGCTCCTGCTGGCCGCCAAGTCCCATGTCGACAACCTGGTGCGGGAGTTTTCCTTGGCGAGGGCTGGGGCACACTCGGGTTTGACGGCCGAGATCCCACCACATCTGGCCGATCTGATCGAGACGGTCGTCGGACGCTTCGCCGAGGCCCGGTTGTCCATCAAGTACCAAGCCTTGGCCGCCCTCCAGCGCAACTCCTCGCACACCCGCCTCCAACTCGACCTTCCCCTCGACGCCGCGGACGCCGCCATCGACTATCTCAATGCCCTGGACGAAGTCGACGGTTATTGCCGGGCGATGCGCTTTCTGACCCTGGAAACCCCGCCCCAACACCGTGTCTTTCGCCGCTGGTACATCGAAGAGCTGGTCGCCCAGCTACGGCGCGCGGGGAACGGGAAAGCCCCCCGGGAACCGCAGCCGTTCGAACAGCGCTTGCTCAAGGAATTCGACCAGGTGACCAAGGCCCACCGGGCATCGGAACGCACGGCGCGCCTGTACCGGGTGGCGGGCGCACTGGCGAGCGCGTCGTCGCCCGAGGCCGTCGCCCACGCCGTCATCAACGAGGGCCGAGAAGCGCTCGAGGCATCGGGAAGCGGGATGATCCTGGCTGCGACCGCCGACCGGCTGTCGGTCCCGGCGACCGTGGGCTACGACGAGCGAGTGGTTTCCCGGTTGCGCAGCGAGTCACCCGACGCCGAGCTTCCGGCCGCCGTGGCGCTGCGCACCGGCCAGGCGGTGTGGATCGAATCGCGCCAAGAACGGGACGACCGATTTCCCGAACTGGTCGGCCTCGAGGCAACGACTGTGTCGATGTGCGCCGTTCCCCTCATCGTCCAGGATCGCCGCCTGGGCGCACTGCGCTTCAGCTTCACCGAGGCGCGCCTGTTCGACGAGGAGGAGCGGCGCTTCGTGTTGGCTCTCGCGGCCCAGACCGCGCAGGCGCTGGACCGGGCCCAGTTGCAACAGGCCCGCGTTAGCGTGAGCCGAAGGCTCCAGCGCAGCCTGCTGCCGCCGAGTCTCCCGGCCATCCCCGGCGTCGAATTGGCGGCGCTGTACCACCCCTTCGGTGACGAAATGGAAGTCGGAGGTGACTTCTACGACAGCTGGCCGATTGGCGAGAACAAGTGGGCGATCGCCATCGGTGACGCCTCGGGGACGGGCCCAGAAGCGGCCGCCCTGACGGCGCTGGTGCGCTACACCCTGCGGGCGCTGACCATGCGAGACAGCCCCCCGGTCGCGGTGATCGAATCGCTCAACCGGGCGCTCGTGTCGAATATCGCGCCTGCGCACAGCGAACGATTCTGCACCGCAATTCTCGGGATCCTCACCTTGGCCGACCGCGTGACGCTGGAGTTGGTGAGCGGAGGCCATCCGTACCCGATACAACGGCGAGCCGACGGAACGATGGTCACCATCACGCTGGGCGGGTCGTTGCTGGGCCAGCTCGACGAGATAGACGTTTCGTACCGTCAGGTTGTCCTGGAACCCGGTGACGCCATCTTGCTGTTCACCGATGGCGTGGTCGAAAGCCGCTCCCACGGGACCTTCTTCGACACCAAGGGAATACGCCGCGTGCTGGCCAACGCCCACCACTCAGCCCGCGAGATCGTGACCACACTGGGGGCAACGGTCGTGCGCCACAGTGGCGGACGCCTCGACGACGACGTCGCGGCCATCGCCCTTCGGGTCCCGACGGCCGGGCGGGTGGGCGCTGAGGAACTTGAACCCCCGACATCTTCCTTGTAAGGGCAGCGCTCTACCAAGGCGCAAGGCCGTCTGACCTGGGCTTATGCCTCTCCCGAGGGCTTGCTTTCGGACCCCTCGTGCCACGCCCGTGCCAGTTCCACCAGAAATCGCCTTCCGAAACCGCCGCTCCAGGGCCTCGGCAGCGCCCCGATCCGAGGCGTCGGTCACCCGGGTGCACCGCTCCAGCGTCAGCCGAGCGGAGGCGTGTCCGGTCCGCTGCGGCATCGTCCGTGGATGGACCTCCTCCTCGGCCAGGGCGGTGATGGCGGCGTGCCGCAGCCCATGGAAGGTCAACGATGCTGGCAGGCCCGCCCGGGCGGCGGCCGGTGGCAAGGTGCGCTCTCCGAAGCGTCGACGGAGCATCCCACCGCGCGGCCCGACGAAGACGAGGTCGCCGCCGGCCGTAGCGGGGCGGTGCTCGGCGAGATGGCGGACGAGTTCCTCAGTGAGGAACGCCGGGGCAGTCATCGACCGCAATCCAGCCTCGGACTTCGCCTGGGCCACCACGGTGAGATGCCCGGCAACCTCCTCGACGGTTTGGGCGACAGTGCCGCTACGGCGCAGGAAGTCGATGTGTCGGACCCGAAGTCCGATGGCTTCCTCCCACCGGAGCCCGAGGACGCCACCTACCAGCACGAGCGCCCGGTAACAGCTGGGCACCTCGCCAGCCAGCCGAAGGAGCTCGGCGGCCGTGAGGTGTGCCTTCTCGGGTGGCCGCACACGCGGGAGCGCGGCCTTGCGAGCTGGCGAGCGGCCGATGATCTCGGCGTCTACGGCGGCGTTGAACACGGCCGAAGGGTCGAGAAGTCCCGAGCGATCGTCGCGGGCGCAGCCGCCCGGGAGCACCGAGGACCCGTTGAGCTCATGAACCTCCGCCGGGTTTTCGTCAGGGCCCTGCCGGGTCCATTCCGACGCAAACCACGCAATAGAGGCCCCACTCCCCAAGGCGGCTCCGATCCTTGGGCGTTTTTCGTTGGCGCACTCTGGCGGCACCGTCCATGATCGAATGCTCGACCAAAGGCGATTGATGCTCCTCACGATTTCGACAACCCACGAATCGGCAACCGACCTCGGCTTCTTGCTGCACAAGAACCCAGGGCGGGTGCACTCCACAGAGATGTCGTTCGGGACGGTGCACGTCGTGTTCTCGGAGGCGAGCGACGAACGCTGTACCGCCGCGTTACTGGCCGAGGTTGACCCCGTCGGCTTGGTTCGGGACCGCAAGGGACCGAAGGGGAACGACTTCTCGCTGGACCAGTATGTGAACGACCGCCCGTACGCGGCTTCGTCTTTCCTGTCGGTCGCCATCAATAGGGTTTTTGGCACCGCGCTAACGGGGCGCAGCAAGGAGCGTCCTGAGCTCGCCGACACACCGATCCCGGTCTCCGCCCACCTGCCTGTCGTGCCGTGTCGCGGGGGTGAAGAGATCCTGCGTCGACTGTTCGAGCCGCTTGGCTACAGGGTCGACGCGACCCCGATTCCTCTCGATTCGACCTTCCCGGCGTGGGGTGACAGTCGCTACTTCAGCGTCACCCTCAACGGGACATGCCGGCTCCGGGACCTCCTTGAGCACCTCTTCGTTCTTCTCCCGGTGCTCGACGACGACAAGCATTACTGGGTTGGCCCCGACGAGGTCGACAAGCTGCTCCGGCGCGGGGGGCAATGGCTCGCCGCCCATCCAGAGCGGGAGCTAATCGCGCGCCGCTATCTCCGACACGATCGGCGGCTGACTACCGACGCCTTGGCCCGACTGCTGGCGGACGAGCCCGGCGATCCTGACGAACTGGGGGCTGTCCACGACGAGGAGGAGGCGATCGTGGAGAAGCCGATCAGCCTCAACGAACAGCGCCTCGCCGCCGTGATCGGCCAACTCCAGGGGAGCGGGGGGCGCCGCATCGTCGACCTCGGCTGTGGGAGCGGCAAGCTTGTCGAGCGCATTCTGCGAGACACAAAGGCGGAGAGGGTGTTGGGCGTCGATGTCTCCTACGGGGCGCTCCAGGGCGCATCGCGACGGCTCCACCTCGACACCATGGCACCCCGTCAACGCGAGCGCGTCGAACTCGTCCAAGGGGCGCTCACCTACCGCGACCGTCGCCTACAGGGCTTCGATGCCGCGACGGTGATCGAGGTCATCGAGCATCTGGACCCACCGCGGCTGGGTGCATTCGAGCGGGCCTTGTTCGCCTACGCACGCCCCGCCAGGGTGATCGTGACGACACCAAACGTCGAGTACAACGCCCTGTTCGCAACCCTCCCTTCAGGCACGCTGCGCCACCGCGACCACCGCTTCGAGTGGACGCGCAGCCAGTTCGAGGCGTGGGCGAGCGAGGTCGCACAACGCCACGGCTACCAGGTGGAGCTTTATGGGATCGGGCCCGACGACCCGGACCTGGGCGCTCCAACCCAGATGGCGGTGTTCCGGCAATGAAGATCGCACTCCCCGAACTGTCCCTGGTCGCCCTTGTCGGCGTATCCGGATCCGGCAAGTCCAGCTTCGCGGCCCGGCATTTCCGGCCGACGGAGGTGCTCTCCTCGGACTTCTGCCGGGGCCTCGTCAGCGACGACGAGAATGACCAGACCGTGACCAACGCGGCCTTTGAGGTGCTGCACTTCATCGTGGGCAAGCGGTTGAAGGAGGGCAAGCTAACCGTTGTCGACGCCACCAACGTGCAATCCGAGGCGCGCAAGTCGCTGATCGCGCTGGCCAAGGCGCACCACACCCTGGCGGTGGCCATTGTGCTGGATGTGCCCGAATCAGTTTGCGCCGAGCGCAACTCATCTCGACCTGAGCGCGACTTCGGCGCTCATGTGCTGCGCAACCAGCGCAGCCAGCTGCGGCGTTCCATGAACGGGCTCCGCCGCGAGGGATTCCACAAGGTCTTCTACCTCGATGGCGTGGCGGAGATCGACGCGGCCACGATCGAACGCCAGCCACTGTGGAACGACCGGCGCCTCGATCACGGTCCATTCGACATCATCGGTGACATCCACGGCTGCTACGACGAACTGACAGAACTGCTCGGCGACCTCGGCTACCAGGTCGCCCCCGACGGCTGTGGGGCCCACCATCCAGACGGGCGCCGTGCCTTCTTTGTCGGCGACCTGGTCGACCGGGGCCCGGCGACGCCGGCCGTTCTTCGCCTCGCCATGGCAATGGTCGACGCGGGCGACGCTCTGTGCGTCCCGGGAAACCATGAGGCCAAGCTCCTTCGAGCTCTCAGAGGCCGGAACGTCACGGTAGGCCACGGCCTTGCCGAGTCGCTGGCCCAGCTGGCCAAGGAACCGCCGGAGTTCGCCAAGCAGGTCGAGGAGTTCATCGACTCGTTGGTGAGCCACCTCGTTCTCGACGACGGCAAGCTCGTCGTCGCCCACGCCGGCCTCCGAGCCGACATGCAGGGGCGTGCCTCGGGTGCGGTGCGGTCCTTCGCGCTCTACGGCGACACCACCGGCGAGACCGACGAATTCGGCCTTCCCGTGCGCTATCCCTGGGCCGAGGACTACCGGGGCGACGCCACGGTCGTCTACGGCCACACACCAGTCCCTGAAGCCGCCTGGCTCAACCGAACCATCTGCATCGACACAGGTTGCGTCTTCGGCGGCCGGCTGACCGCGCTCCGGTACCCCGAGCGGGAGCTCGTTTCCGTCGACGCCCACGCGACCTACTGGGAGCCGGCCCGTCCGCTGGCGCCACCAGCCGGAGACACAACCCGTGAGTCCACCGACTTGGACCTCGACGATGTCATCGGCAAGCGCATCATCACGACAGGCCT
>JAUTXM010000478.1 GCA_030838025.1 Acidimicrobiaceae bacterium | reverse complement strand
GCTCGGGGCGTTGAATAAGTGCCATGGCTAAAGCGTCGGCTGGTATGGGGATCCGAAAAGTTTGTCCGCGGGTTGGATCGATTGGGGTTGCGCTGGTCCTCGTCTGCTCGTCCTGGCCGGGTGTCGCCTCGGCCGCCCCCGGTCCCGTCGCCATGGGTAGCGCCGGCGCCTTTTCTGTCATGGCGGCCGCCACCATCACCAACACCGGGTCCACCACCATCACCGGCGACGTCGGCCTCAGCCCGGGAACCGCCATCACCGGGTTGACCTCGGTCACCCTGCACGGCACCGTCCACGCCGCTGACGCCGTCGCCGCGCAAGGGCAATCCGATCTCACCGCCGCCTACAACGACGCCGCCAGCCGCACCCCCGACGCCACCAGCGCCGGCGACATCGGAGGCACGACCGTGACACCGGGGGTCTACAAGTCCGCCTCGTCACTGGGCTTGACCGGCACCGTCACCCTCGACGCCCAAGGCAACCCCAACGCCGTGTTCATCTTCCAGATCGGCTCCACCCTCATCACCGCCTCCGCAAGCCACGTCGCACTCACCGGCGGCGCCCAACCGTCCAACGTCTTCTGGCAAGTCGGCAGCTCCGCCACCCTGGGCACCTACTCGGTGTTCTCCGGCACCATCATGGCCCTAGCCTCCATCACCCTCACCACCGGCGTCACCGTCGACGGCCGAGCCCTGGCCCGCACCGCCGCCGTCACCATGGACACCAACACCGTCGGCTAGTTGGCGGCAGTCGCGATCCCGGCGGCGGGGGGTGGCACACGGGCGGTGGCCCCCTCCGGCTCGCCAGATCGCCTCATCGGTACGGCTTGGCCCGCAGGGACGCTCCCCCTTGGGGCGCGTATCGACGGATCCGGCGGCGCCATCGAGCCGCAGAGGCTTGGATCGAGTGGGAGCGCCGACGGAATAGCGGTGATGGGTTTGCGCCGGCGGTCTACCGAGCAGGTCGCGTGCGCCAGCCAAACTCCGCGACCGGACGCTGGACGAACTACTTCCCGGTCGCGTCGGCGACATTCTGGCCGTCGACTCGGACGACAAACGAATTCGCTCGAAAGCCGCCGAAAGCCCGAGGGCGCTCCTTCTCGATCTCGATCATGTGTTCGCCGAAGACCTCGCGCCACACTGTCCGGGTGCTGAAACTGAAATGAGTCGACAATTTTCGAGGGCTCTGAAGCGGGCGGACTTGGTCGCCAACGCGAACCTCCGCTTTGCCTGTCCAGTCGTTCCTGAAGAAGACGGCGGGTACGCCGCCGACCTCGAACCTCAACTCCACGGTGTCGTCCTCCTACCTCAGCTACCTGCCCAGACGGCGTTCCGGGCCGGTGCCAACCACGAATGCATACTGCACCATCTGAGCGGCCATCGTCGCCGATCGACCGCAGCGCCCGGGCGCCATATCGATTCATCTGATCGCTGGGCGACGCCCGCGGAGGGGGTGTCCCATCCGCCCATATAACGACGGAGATGTGCGGCCCTCGGCGTTGGACCGGACGTGCCGCCTGCGGCGCCGACGGGTCCGGTTATGCAAGCTTGACTCCCATGAAGCGAATGCCACAGATCCGCCACGTTTCGCAGTGCAACCCAGCCCAGCGGGTCCAGACCAAGGGGACGTCCCGTCACTCCTGGGGACCGTGGCCTCGACCATCGCGGATCTCGGGGCGGTTACGATTCAAGACATCGCATTCTGTAACGACATCACCGAGGACGGCCGATGCCGCACCTGATGGTGTACTTCCACTATGGCGAACTCCAGGATGAATGCGCTTGCGGTGACTGTTCCTCAGGTACTCCGATGTCATGACGGCGGAGGTTCCTTGCATTGCCAGAACGGGTCATCTGGCCGACTGACCACAAGCCCTTGGGCGAGGTGCTTGCGCGTCTAACGATGGGACTGTGCTGTCGGCCGGGCGACTCATCGGTCTGCGCCTGCCCGGCTGCCCGGGAGGTCCCATCCCGAAGAGGACCGAACGATTCGTGTACCAGCTCGGGGCGGACAAGGGACATGCCCTGGTCACGCGGTCAGACAGGCCACGGCGGTGTCACCCCCTTTCTGACTTCATGCCACAATCGAGGTGTGGACGATTCACGGCGCGAGTCCGAGGAGCTTCAGGCCCGGTTACCGCGTGTCGCCCGCCACCGGGCGGGCGACATACCGCGGCCGAGCAGACCGATTCCCAAATGGCTCGACCCGACAAGGGAGGCGTCGGAGGGAAGGCAAATCGCAGGAGTGACGGCCTACGAGTTGCAATGGAAGGTCTATGGAGCCTGTCATTCGTCGCGCCAGCGGCTGTCGTGTGGCTCGTCCGACGATTTCGACACACGTAGCGGGTATAGGCAAAGAGTTGGCTAAAGTGCCTAACCCTGGTAGCAAGACAATGGGTCCGATTTGCAGGTCCAACCGAGCAGATAGGCGTGCGTCCAGCGGCCGATTGAGGAAGGACCGTGTTCAGCGACGATGCCGACGGCGCAATCGATGGTCGGAAACGAAGTAGACGACGATCCCAAGCCATTGCATGGCCAGGCCGAGTCTCAGGAGGCGTTGTTGTCCGGCAAACAAAACAACTATCGCTCCGGCTACGGCCAGAACCACTCCAATAAGGCTCAACGGATCTCTCAGCTTGATAGCAGCGATCTGGAGCAGGCGTCCTTGTCTCACGATCTCCCCACCGTTCCGGCTCGTCCGTTCCGGCTCGTCTGAGAACACCTACCCGCGGGTCTGTCCGCTCACTCGGCTTCCCGGTGCAAGGGTTCGGGATGTCCAACCTCCCGGACTTGACGGTTGTCTCCTCTGCAGCCATCGGCGAGACAACGACCGTTTCGGGGTGGGGCCGTCCGGTTGGCAGGCCAAGCCACCGACTACTCGTTTGACGGTCCCAACTTCCTCGAGCGCCGCTCCCGCGAACGATCCTCGCGGGAGGAACGAAGCAACCAAAGCGATACAGCCGCCCACAAGACGATCAGGCAAAGACGGACCACGACAGCCGCACCGGGCCCCATGGCACCCCCGCCTCTGACAACGATCGAAGCGTTTGGCGCGTAGCCGAACCAGCCGCTGCCAAGTCGTCCTCGGTCCGTGATCCACCCTCCCAGGACCAGAAGCACGGCCCCGAACGCAATGACGAGCACTACTCGCTGGCGTAACAGAAGTAGGTCGACTCGTCGCATCCCGACAGAATGACACGATCAACTAACGCCTGAAGTCCACGATGCCAGATCGCCTCATATGAGCGGTCCGCGACGTCGACCGTGACGCTGCCCGAGGCACGCCGAACGACGGTTCGTGGTGGGATGCCGGAACCGGCACGCGGGCAGTCACACAGCCAGTAGGGCAGGTGATCGGCTGAGGCTCATCGGGCTC
>JAUTXM010000051.1 GCA_030838025.1 Acidimicrobiaceae bacterium | reverse complement strand
CGGCGGGGACGTCGTCCACCGACCCCGGGTGAGCTGACATTGCCGCGGTCGCCCACCGAAAGTATGCCTTGAGGGTCGATCGCAGGCGAGGGTCGTCCGGGAGGCCTGCGTCATCGAGGGCCTGCGCGAAGCAAGCTTGCGCTCGCTCGTCCATCTCCAGGTGCTCACCGTTTCCCGAGTGCACGCGGACAACACTGGACTGGTCGCCCATCGCGTCGGTGTACTCCGATGGTCCCCCCAGCGCCTCAGCCCAGTAGGCAGCGAGGCGCTCTGCGTGCTGGGGATGGAAGCCATGTGAGAACGCGTGGCTCACCACCCGGTCCGCCAGGCATCGCGCGTGCCACGCATGAGCCAGGTCGAGAAAACGTTGCCGACCGCCCGCCGCTTCGTAGATCGACTGCGTCACCGACCCATGCTCGCGCGCGTACTCGTTCGCCCATACAGGAACGGTGGCGGCCCGACGATCTGTCTGAGCCCGCTCAGGGCCGCGGGAGCCGAACTAGCCGGACCGGGCGCCGTGCCAAGTCGTAGCGCCGCAACGCCACGTCCCGACGCCCTTGATCGCGTCGGCACATGATTGCGGCAGAGCGAGGCTCATATCGCAGAGTTCGATGGAACGCACGAATGGCCCCACGCAGGACGAAAGGCGTGGGCGAGGGGAGTGGTCAAGCAGCCCGATCACGGGATCCCGCCTTGCTCCGGCGACGTGTCAGCTAGATAGCGCCAGGGGGATTGAGCATTGGCAGTTGGGGTACTTATTACCTATCCAATCCACAGGAGGAGCGAAATGGCTGACGAGCACGTGTCCACCGAGGACCAGTCCGACCTTCAGCAGCAGCAGGATCCCCGCGGTGATTTGCTGAAGGCGCGCCCGGGCGGCGAGACCGATATCATCGAGCCGAACCCCAACAGCGGCTTCCGGGATCAGAAGCCCGAGTAGGGTCGAGGCCACGGTCAGGAGAAATCCTCTGTGGCCATCGAGACAATACGACTTGAC
This sequence comes from Acidimicrobiaceae bacterium, assembly GCA_030838025.1. Lineage (GTDB taxonomy): Bacteria > Actinomycetota > Acidimicrobiia > Acidimicrobiales > Palsa-688 > JALYXV01. The sequence goes on along the minus strand of JAUTXM010000051.1, from coordinate 5,773 downwards.
GTAACTGAGGGCATCATCAGCGACGGCCAATAGGCGGCTTCGCTGATGATGCCTTCAGCGCGTGTGCGGCGCTGAAGCCGGGATCCCGCTCGACTCGACCCGCGATTACCCGACCTAAGCAGAGCGTCGAGCATCCTCCACGCTGAGGGCGCGGCCGCCCGTCAAGACCGACAGTTTGTCGTGGGGACGGTAGAGCGACGTCCGGCCGTCCGACCACGAATCAAGGAGGTGGAGCGTGAACGCTTGTTCCAACGCCATGATGGAGCGGGCCCCAAAGAGCACGTCTCCCGCTCGCTCGGGCTCCAGGGCCGCAAATCCGCCTGCGAGGCGCTGGCAGGCAATCACCTCATGGACTGCGTCGGCTTCGACGTGCACGTCGTAAAAATCCGCCGCTCGAGGATCGACGCCGAGACGATGCAGCGCCAGGCTATAACGACTATTGGGAACCACAGACGACATCTCGAACACTGCCAGGTGGCCGACCAGAGCCCCTCGCCACCGACGATGCAGTCCAAAGAATGAAATAAGGTTCACCGTAGCCAACGTGACTGCCGGAATCTCGTCCAGGTAGCACCCGTATGAGGAGTCAAGTCCCAGGCACCGCATCGTGACACCAAAGAGGGTGGCGTGCATGTCCTCGAATCGCCCACCCCCGTACTCGTCGGCTTGGATCTCGATAAGCGCCGCCTTCGGCTCCCCATGTAGTCGGGGAATGACCCAACTATGCGGGTCGGCTTCCTTCAACTGATACGCAGAACGGTGGATCGCGAACTCCCGGAACTCCCGGAGCGTCCCTCGCTCGGCCATGTACTTCGAAAGCGACGGTCCGTCACCTGCATGGACAAGTGTGTTGAGATCGTCCTCGACATCGCGCACGGGGTTCGGCGGGCCCACGAGCGCGATTACGCGATCAAGGAACTCTGCTTCGAGAATCGACCGAAATGCCAGTAAGCTGGCGTGCCATTCCCACTCGTCACTTACGCCCTCGAATCCGCGGTAATGGAGTTCGTACAAGCAATACAAGGCCAGCTGAAGGTCTTCGTCGTCGGCGCCCTCCACAGGAGGCCAAGCAGGATCGGGCAACCGCTGGGGCGGACGGCGAAGGTGATCGAAGACGAATTCGCTGAGCACGCCGCGAGGCGCCGGAAGCCTGAGCATCGATGGCCGCGCGACGGACTTCTGAGGATCGGCGCCCTGGTGATCGGTGCAGACCTGAGGACTGGCTCCCGATAGTTGCCTGGTTTCACGGGCTGAGGCCGGGCAAATGATGCCCGACCTCGCGTCGCCTTCCGCCGTTACCACTGCGATAACTCCCGTTCTGTCGACTACCTGTACGTCAAGTGACGCAGGAGTTATCTCCACACCGGGCCAACTCAACCCTCGGCCGGAGTGATGCTCCAAGGATGCACCAAGGAGGCGGTCTAGCCTGATCTTGGGATGACCGACTGGGCGACGATCTCGTCACTGGCGACGGCAGGTGGGACGCTCGTGCTGGCGGTGGCGACGTTCTACTCGGTCCGGTCGGCCAACCGAGCGGCGCGGAGCGCGGAGCGCGCCCTACAGGTCGGCCTGCGCCCGGTGCTCTTCGCTTCGCGCTTTCAGGACCCGAAACAGAAGATTCGATGGGGCGACGACCACTGGGCCGCTCTCGGGGGCGGGCAGGCTGTCGTCGAGTCGAGCGATGGGGTCGTCTACCTGGCCATGTCGTTGCGCAACGTCGGTTCGGGTCTCGCCGTTATTCACGGCTGGCGGACCGAGCCGGGCGTGCTGCCGCTCAGCCCCACTGCGGCAATCGACCAGCGGCGAGCTGGCTTGGTCCGTCCAGAGATCGACCAGTTCCGGCCCCAGGGACGAGACCTCTACGTCCCGCCAGGCGATATCAGCTTCTGGCAGGCCGCGATCCGCGAGCCGGAGGATCCGGACCGCTCCGCCACCGGCGAGGTGATCGACCAACGCGGAACACTGACCATCGACCTGCTCTATGGGGACCACGAGGGCGGCCAGCGCACGATCAGCCGTTTTATGGTCAGCCACATCCCCGGTAACGAGTCGGATTGGGTGTGTTCCGTGGTGCGGCACTGGAATCTCGACCGCAACGATCCTCGTTAGCCGGCTTTCCCCGCGCGGCCACGCCCGTTGGATATCTGTCGATCCTTGTGATCCCAATCGTGCCTGCCTGGCGAATAGGTGCGACGACGGTCAGGTCGGGCGGGTTCACGAGAGGAGAGACATCGGATGGCCATTCGGATGAGGATGCATTGGGACGGCGCTGCTCAGGATCTCTACGACGAGGTGCGCAAGACGGTTGATTGGGAGGGCAACGCACCTGTGGGCTGCCTTCTTCACATGTCGTGGTTCGTTGGTGACCAGCTCAACGTGTGCGACATCTGGGAAGCGCCGGAGGACTTCAATGCCTTCGTGGAGACTCGACTCATGCCGGGCGTCGTCCAAGCTGGAATCGCCGGCCAGCCGGAGGTCGAGATACACCCGGTGTACAACTGGCAACTCGAGAAGCCGCTCACACCGGGTTGCGTGGTCGAGGAAGACGAACTGCCCGCCGAGGCCTACAAGGCGCTCGAGGCCCACGTCGGCTGGCGGGATGTGCCTCCGATTGGTGGCATCCTCCATGTCGCCAGCGCGGTGGGGGACATGATCCAGCTGGTCACGGTGTGGGAATCCGAGGCCGACGTAGACAACTTCGTCAATGACCGGGTCGCTCCCGCAGGTGCCGCGTTGGGATTCCCGGAGCCGCCCATGCCCGAATTCCATGAGGTCCATGCCCTGTTTCATCCGGCGGGCGCGCCGACCCGGTCCTAACACGACTCGAATATCCGGTCGCCGCCTGAGAGGGCGGCGACCGGCTGTCAGCTCGCCACATCTGGTGTCAATGTGTGGTTCTGGGGGGACCCGTTCTGCCTGACGGTGACAAGTCCACCGTGAGTGTGGAGCCCGGAGTCGGCGAAGCCGCTCCGACTCGAAACCCCTAGGTCGGGTCCGGCTCCACGACTGCGGTGGGCAGCTGGCTGGCAATCCCCGCCAAACGCTGCCGCTCGGTGGCCACGCGCCGCTCGCCCAGCGCGATGTAGTCGGCGTCAGTGTCGAAGCCGATGTAATGGCGCCCGCTCTGCAAGCACGCGATCGCCGTCTGGGCCGACCCGATGAACGGATCCACCACGAGGTCCCCGACGTAGCTGTACAGCTCGATGAGCCGGCGCGGCAGTTCGACGGGAAATGGCGCCGGATGTCCGACTCGGGTAGCTCGCTCAGGAGCGATCCGCCAGGTGTCGATCGTCCACGCCCGGAACTGCTCGGGGGTGATCGAGTTCTCGCACGGCAGCCCCCGCTCGCGTCGCTTCGGCCGCGACACGGCTCGGCCGAAGCGGCCCTTGCTGGCAATCACCACCCGCTCGGTCACGTCCCGCAGTACCGGGTTGGCCGCTGATGCATAGGACCCCCACGCGCAGCTCCCGTTGGCTCCCGCGCCCTTGATCCACACCAGCTCGCCTCGCAACAGCAAGCCCAGGTGGTCCTGGAGGATCCGGGTCACGTCGCCGGCTAGGGACCGGTAGGGCTTGCGGCCCAGGTTGGCCACGTTGACCGCGATGCGCCCACCCGGCTCGAGGACGCGGGCGCACTCGGCGAACACGTCGCCGAGCATGTTCAGGTACTCGACGTACGAACCGGGAACGTGCCCCGTTCCCAACGCCGCCTCGTAGTCCTTCCCAGCGAAATACGGCGGGGAGGTCACCACCAAGGCCACCGATTTGGAGCTGATGATGGCCATGTCGCGGGCGTCGCCGACCACCAGGGTGTCGGTGACGGCACAAGTCCGGATTTCCTCGTCGTCGGAGATGGTCGGGGCGACGAACTGCTCGTAGAACGCCGATGCGTCGTGGCTCTCACGCTTGCCGACACCGAATCGTGAAGTCCGTGTTCCCCGCCCGATGATGGGCATCGGCTCGCCGCCCGCCCGCATGCTGGTCATGGCGACGACCCTAGTGACGGCACTTCGCCCACCGGCGGACCATAGGGGCGGACAAATGCGGGCCACTGGCCGACCCGGCCGATCGGCCTTCTGTGAATCGACGGTCGACCGGCCGCCGCGGGAACCGAGAGACCAGCCGGTATCATCGGAACTGCGGGGCCATCGAGGCGGTCAGCTCATGGCTGAAGGTTGGTTCGATTCCAACCGGTCCCACGTGCGAGCCTTCCGACGTGCCCTGCTGGCCCTTGCAGCCACTGCGTTTGTGGCCGCCGTCGTCCGTTTGCGTGGCACTGGTGGCACGCCGCCGCAGACGGGCGGCTGGCGTGAGCTGTCGGGCCCGGACCTTCGCTGATCCATGCGTGCTGTCCTGCTCGGGATGGGCGCGGTCGGCATCCGGGCGGCCCGCCAATTGGCAGCTACCGATGGCCTCGACCGACTCGTCCTCGTCCATCACGACCGCGCCAAGCTGGCCGAGATCGCCGATGCCCTCAACAGTCCTTCTCGGGTCGAGACCGTTACCTGGGCCGGCGGGACTCCTCCCGCCGAGGTTCTGGGGGATGCCGACGTGCTCGTCCTCACCTCGCCGTCGGGCCATCGGGCCGCGGCTGAGGTAGCGCTCGAACGGGGTGTCCATGTGGTGTCGGTGTGCGACGAGATGGACGAGGTCCGAGGGCTACTGGCGCTCGACGCCGAGGCCCGGGAACGAGCGGTCTCCATTGTCATCGGGGCGGCGTTCGCACCCGGTCTGAGCTGCGTTTTAGCCCGCCACGCAGCGACTGCGTTCGACACGGTGCTCGAGGTACACGTGGCCAGCATCGGCACCGGTGGCCCCGCGTGCGCTCGCAGGCACCACGCCGCATTGTCCGAAACCGCGGTCGATTGGCGCGATGGAGTGTGGCGGCGTCGCCCGGGTGGGTCGGGCCGAGAGCTGTGTTGGTTCCCCGATCCCATCGGCGGTGCCGACTGCTACCGGGCGGCCCGCCCTGACGCTCTCCTACTCGTGCCCGCCTTTCCAGGGGTGAAGCGGGTCACGGCGCGCATGGCCGCCACTCGGCGTGATCGCCTCACGGCCTGGCTCCCCATGCTGAGAAAGCCCCACCCCGAAGGAATGCTCGGCGCGATTCGAGTGGAGGTCCGGGGCCAACGAGGCGCAAGTCACGACGTCGAGGTGTACGGAGCTCTGGACCGTCCCGCAGTGGCGACTGGCACCGTGGCCGCCGTCGTGGCCGCGTGGACGACCGAGGGGCGGCTGTCTCGACCGGGCGCCGGGGGGTTGGCGGAACTGATCGACGAACCCGTCCCGTTCCTGCGAGAGCTGGCCCGGCGTGGGGTCCGCGCGGCGGTCTTCGAAGGGGGCGACTTCCAACTTGGCCCACCCGGGGGCCACCTCGGGAACGGGTCGAATTGGCGCACCGGTCAGTCCCCAGCCGGGACGATGCGGGCCGGCCAGGGCTAAGGGACTCTCGGCAAAATGGCCGACGACGGCGGCCACGAGAACCAACCAGGCGGCGAGGTCGTGAACCCGGGACGCCCAGCCCACGGCCGTAGAACACGCAGAACTTCCGGTCCAAAGCCCAGCTCCGATCTCAACCCCAGCTCTGGCGCCCCCCCCGAACCGGACCGGGCCCCGAACCCGGTCCCCAGCCGGGCCCCGAACCCGGGGCCCAGCGGGGCCGCAGACCCAGACCCGAGCCCCGACCCGAGCCGCCTACCGGCCCACCCCCCCGCACAAGGGCCCGGCAGCCGAGGCTCGGCGCGACCGAAGTTCCGCCGCCCCGCCGCCGCGGC
>JAUTXM010000356.1 GCA_030838025.1 Acidimicrobiaceae bacterium | reverse complement strand
TGAAGGTAGCGGCCGACATCCGGGTGGCAGCCGGCATGGAGTTGAAGGCTGAGGTGCTGGTCGAGGAGTGGTTGCGAACGGTCGGCCGCGGCGTTCCCGGTTACGTGACGCCGAAGGTCGCGGTCGGTGCCGTCGTCGGCAACGACGAGGGGCAGATCCTGCTGATCCAACGGGCAGACTCAGGCGTGTGGCTGTACCCGACGGGCTGGGCCGACGTCGGCTACTCGGCCTCCGAAGTGGCGGCCAAAGAGGTGTTCGAGGAGACCGGTATCGAGGTGGAGCCGCTGCGTCTGATCGCGGTCCTCGACGGACTCCGGCTGGGCTTCACGTCGGTCCCTCTGTACTCCCTGGTGTTCCATTGCCGGGCGGTCGGCGGCTCGCTCGAACGCCACCCGCTCGAGACCCGAGATGTGGGTTGGTTCTCCGAGGACGAGATGCCCTCACCGCTCGCCGGGGCGGACCGTTGGCGCCCCGCAGCCTTCGCCGCCATACGCGGTGAGCCCATCGATGTGGTGTTCGACCGGCCCCGCAAGCCTCCGTGGCGGGAGGAGTGACCAGGGCGGCCGGCGGCGTCTGAGCCGGCGTCAGCCCAGCCGCCGGACGGCCCTCAGGGCTGGAGCTGGCGGAGCACCTCTTCGATGATGGAGATTCCACCCTGGCTGCGTTCCCAGGTGTCACCGATCGGTTCGTGATCGACGAGGCCCGCCGCGTCGGGCGCCAACCCGAGCGCCGCGGTCGCCGCGGCCGTCAACGGTGCCGGCTCGATCTCGTCGCCGTACGCCGGGAATGCCTCGAGGCCGTCCCAAAGCTGGTCCAGGGGAGCCGCCGGGTCATCCCCGCAGGCCAGGGCGTAGGCGACCTGCTCGAACACCTCGCTGGTAGCAATGCCGGGTGGTCGCCGGTAGCCCGCCACGGGGTGCAGCCGCCACTCGATCGTCATGCCGTTGGGGCCGTCGGGTCGCAGCCAAACCTGCGAGCCGTTCACGTAGGCGTCGACCGGTTCGCCGAAGCGGCTGTCCAGGGCGATGATCAGCGCCCGCGAGATCCGCCAAACGCACGTGGGAGTCACGGCCGTCGGGGCCCGATCGGCATCGGAGCCTCAGTCGCGGCCGTGCTCCCGGAGGAAGCGTTCGGCTTCCGCGGCCAGACTGTCGGCGGTCGGCAGGACGACATCGGCGCTTGGGGCCTCGGCGGCCAGCCGGTCCGAGGCCTCCTCGAGTTGGGCCACGTACGCCGCCGCGTCGTCGTCGTCCGCCACGCGCTCGTCCACCTGCTGCACGTACACCTGGCTGGCGGCCCGCAGCTCGACGGGGTCGAGTCGGGTGCCCACCAGGGTTGTCGTTCGCTCGACCAGGGCCAGGGCCGCCTTGGGCGAGGTCACCTGGTGGACGTAGTGCGGGACCGACGCCCACAGGCCGATCGACGGCAGGCCGGCGCGAATGCAGGCGTCGTGCAACACGCCGACGATGCCCGTCTCGCCCTCGTAATGCGAGATTTCAAGCCCGAATCGGCTCGCCAGCGACGGCTCGTACGCCGCCCCGGCGACGGGGACAGGCCGGGTGTGGGGGACATCGGCGAGCAGGGCGCCGAGCGTCAAGATCATCTGTGCGCCGACCGCGTTGGCGACCGCAAGGACGCTCTCGCAGAATCCCCGCCACCGCAGTTGTGGCTCGACGCCTCGCAGGATCACCACGTCTCGCCCCGCCCCCGGGATGGGACCGGCCAGCAGCAGCGTCTCGGGCCAGTCGATCTGGCGGATGGCGCCACCGTCGGTCATGCGGATGGTGGGCCGGGCGGCGGTGAAGTCGAAGAATTCCTCGGGGTCGATGGTCGCGAAGCGGCGTACCGGCCAGCTCTCCGCGAGATACCGGGCGGCCATGGATGCGGCCTCGCCGGCATCGCTCCACCCCTCGAACGCCACGATCATGATGGGTTGCCTCAACTGAGGGCGGTGCTCCCAGCGCACAACCGAAGCAGCGTCAAGGCCCATTATGACCTCACGCTACCGGCAGAAGAGAGGGGAGGGGGGCCGGTGGACAGGGGGGGAGTCAACCGGCCGCTTCCCTCCCACTGGAAATCTACCCTAGCCACCGCGGGTCCGGTTCACACCCTATTTTTTGTTAATCCACCGTGAATATCCACCGCCGGCGAAGGCCCCCGTAGTCTTGCCCGGTGTCCGCGTCGCTCAGAATCGCCCAGGTCACCGCGGTCGATGACGACCTCGTGGAGGCAGTCGGCCGGCTGGTCGGTCAACTCTCCTCCTCGTCGCCACCGCCGACGGCCGCCGAGCTCGAGGCGATCGTGGCGTCGCCTGCCACCATGCTGCTCACCGCCGGCGAAGGGCCCGCAATCGTGGGGATGCTGACGCTCGTCGTCTTTAGAATCCCCACGGGCGTGCGAGCGTGGATCGAGGACGTGGTGGTCGACGAGTCGGCCCGGGGCGGTGGCGTCGGCGAGGCGCTCTCCCGTCACGCCCTCGACCTGGCGGCCGAGCTCGGGGCCCGGACCGTGGAGCTGACGTCGCGGCCGTCGCGCCAGGCCGCCAACCGCCTGTACCGGCGACTGGGATTTCAGCCCCGGGAGACCAACGTCTACCGCTACCAGAGCACGCGCCCGGCCGCGGACGGCGAGTAGGGCGGGGGGCGGTAGCATCCGAGGCGCCGCGCACTGGCGCGCCGGCATGCCTCGTCCGGCCTCAAAGGGGGACCCATGCCCGAATCGATCACCATCACCGACAACCGCACTGGTTCATCGGTGGAGATCCCAATTGTCGACGGTGGCATTTCCGCCGATCCGTGGCGGAAGCTGCTGCCGGGAATCTGGTTCTCCGATCCCGGTTTCACCACGACCGCGCTCGGCACGAGCGCCATCACCTACCTCGACGGCGAGGAAGGGATCCTGCGCTACCGGGGCTACCCGATTGAGCAGCTGGCCCAGAGCTCGACCTACCTTGAGGTCTCCTACCTGCTGATCCACGGGGAGCTGCCCACGCAGGCCCAGTACGACCAGTGGCTGCACGACATCACGTACCACACCTTCATCCACGAGAACGTCCGTAAGCGCTTCCTGGAGGGCTTCCACTACGACGCCCACCCCATGGGCATGCTCGTCTCGGCCATGGGTGCCCTGTCGACGTTCTATCTCGAGGCCAAGGGGGTGGACGACCCCACCGTCCGGGCCAAGCAGATCACCCGGCTGATCGCCAAGATGCCGACCCTGGCGGCCGCCTGCCACCGCTTCAGCGTGGGGATGCCCTTCGTGTACCCCGACAACTCGATGTCGTTCGTCGAGAACTTCCTCTCCATGATGTGGAAGGTGGCCGAGCCCCACTACGCCGCCGACCCGGTCCTGACCCACGCCCTCGACGTGCTGTTCATCCTC